>NZ_JAAKSL010000004.1:0-280280 GCF_049173895.1 Aeromonas sp. 602200 | reverse complement strand
CCCGAGCGGCCAAAGGGATCAGACTGTAAATCTGACGGCTCTGCCTTCGAAGGTTCGAATCCTTCTCCCTCCACCATCATTCAGAAAGCCCGGCCTTGCGCCGGGTTTTCGCTTTCTTGCCCACTCACACTTTCCGCCCTTGTCAGATCTGACAGTTGCAATTGCATCCCACCTTGCTCATCGTGGCATCATCAACATCAGAGTGTTCACATCATGTTTGAAGTCTGGGATGAGCATGGCCACGCAACAGGTCTGACACTGCAGGCACTCAAAATCAGAATCAGCAACGACTATCAGGGCGATCTGATGGTGCGCTACAGCAACAAGCTGGGACTCCCCACGACTCTTTTTCTGACGGTTCACAAGGGAGTGGCCTACCAGCGCTTTAAAGCGGGCTCGCCAAGACTGGACTGGGAGTGGCTGGCTGGGGCTGGTAATGGCCATACACCCCGCGATTTTATGAGTGAGCAGTTCCCCTTATTTCAGCTCTCCCTCGACAACAACTGACTCTTCATACCGTTCGCTTAACCCCCTCAGCTCCCCGATGATTTGCTGTAATTGGGCACGAAATCCGGTCAGCTCATCAGCACAAGATGAGGACCCGAGCTGGCGGATCTTCTCTTCCAGTCGCCATGCCTCTTCAGCCAGCTGCGGCGCCATCATCATGCTGATGGTCCCCGCCTGACGATGCACCCAATTCGCCAGTGCCTTGTCATCCTGTGGCTGCTGCACCATCGCTTGCTCAAGCTCCTGGCGAAATAGCGGAAACATCTGCCGTAACTTGTCACCTTGGCCAAAAAATGCCTCCATGGCCGCGACATCAATCAAGGATGGCGATGGCAGGATACACCACTTTTGCAGCATCTGACGCAAACCATCCAGCAGCACCGGCTTGCCCAGCAAATCATCCATGCCGGCGGCAAAGCAGCGTTCAGCCTGCTCAGGCATGGCATTGGCCGTCATGGCAATGATCAGCAAGCGCTTCTTATCCTCCCCAGCCCGTACCCTGCGCGTGAACTCATAGCCATCCATCACCGGCATCTGACAGTCACAGAGCACCAGATCATAGGGATACTGCGCGACCATCTCGAGGGCTTGCTGGCCGTGCTCAGCCAGCTCGCAGTTCAGCTTGAGCTGCCCGAGCTGGCGTATCACCAGCTGCTGGTTAAGGGGATTATCTTCCACCAGCAGTATCCGACAGGGCAGCATGGACCCACGCGCAGCGCTATTGGGCATCAATTGTGAGGCGGTCTCATCGCTCAAGACCAGCTGGCGATAGCAGACTTCCCGCACTGCATGCCAGGTCATGGGATTGCTGTTGAGAATGTAACCCTTCTCATCACTGCGATAGCCAAGAGGGGTTGCCAGCGGCAGCACCCGGATAACGCCCTCAGCCGCCAGGTCATGGTCACTGAAACGCAACTGAGCATTATCAGGGGGCGACGTTCGCGTGACTCCCAGAGCGTCAAGATGCAGTAACAGGGTGTGACACAGCTTATCGTCATGCAGTTCAATGCTGGCTTGCAGGCCATTGAGACGGAGATCCGGCTCTCGCAGTACCAGAACAGGCAACGTGACTGTCAAGGTGATAAAAGTGCCGAGCCCCGGGGCACTCTCCAGCCGGATCTCGCCCCCCATCAAGGTGGCCAGGGTCTGGCAGATACTCAGCCCCAAGCCAGTACCACCATAACTGCGGGTGGTAGAGCTCTCCGCCTGCTCAAAGGCATTGAAGATCCGGCCAAGCGCTTCGGGTGTCATGCCGATACCGCTGTCGCGCACGCCGAAGCGCAATTGCTGTTGCCCCTCCCCCTGTGCCAGCAGTTGCACCGAAATCTCGATAAAGCCCCGCTCGGTAAATTTGATGGCATTGCTGACAAAGTTGAAGAGGATCTGACGCAAACGCAACGCATCGCCGCTTACTCTGGCGGCAACACCAGCATCTGCCCAGAGGTAGACACGCAGCCCCTTGCTGTGTACCTCGCTCAGCGTCATGGTCAACACACTGTCGATCAGCTCACGGAGGAGAAACGGGGTTTGCTCGAGCTGCATCTTGCCTGCCTCCAGCTTGGCATAGTCGAGCACATTGTCGATCAGTGCATGCAGTCCCAGGGCACCGCGGTTGATGATCTCGACCATCTGGCGCTGATCCTGAGTCAGCTCGGTGAAGGTGAGCTGCTCCGCCATGCCGACGATACCATTCATGGGGGTGCGAATTTCGTGGCTCATGGTGGCCAGAAACTCCCCTTTCATGGTCGCCGCCGATTCCGCCCGCTCTTTCGCTCTGGCCAGTGCCAGCTCCACCTGCCGGCGCCTGGTAATTTCCTGACGAAGGCGCCAATACGCAATGCAGATAACCAGTATAAAGAGGGTTATACCCGACCCCAGCGGGATAAGTGTGCGCATCAGTTGCTGCCATGACACCCCCTCGCTGTAGTTCAATGCCAACCAAGTATTGCGGATCTGCCGTCGCTCCTTGTCGCTCATGCTGGCCAGCACCCGATTGACCAAAGGCAAGAGAGGGGTATAGGGCTCACGTACCGCTACCACCAGCTCATCCTTGAAGGGCGAAGGAGCCGCAATATTAAGCTGGTCTTCAAACTGATCCGCAATGAGTCGCGAGACTACCACCAGGTTGCCGATATAGGCATCCCCCTCACCAGCCGCAACTGCCGCCAACCCTTCACTGGCGTTGCTTGTCACCTTAATCGTCACATCCGGCAACAGCGCCTTGATCTGTGGAATTAACATGCCGTCGGTCAATAGCAGTCGCTTGCCTGTCAGGTCCGTGATATCTCCTATGGTGGGCGCACCGCTTGCCGTCACCAATACCATGGGAAATGATGCGAAAGGCTGGCTGGCATGCCACCCCATCAACCTGTCGATGATGCGGGTTGGCAGCACAACAAGATCGACATCATGATGCAGCAACTGTTGTTGAAGATCAGGCCAGCTCTGAACCGGAACCCTGCTGTAAGCCAAGCCAAGCTTCTCTTGCAGCAGCGCCAGATAGTCAACTACCATTCCAACCAGATTGCCATCCCTGTCACGATAGTAGAAAGGAATCCAATTGGGGCTCAATCCCAACTTCAATGGTGGCAGAGCCGACAACCATGCTCGCTCATCAGGGCGCAGCAAAAAATTACTGTGCCCCATAAAGTTGGGGACCAGGTTCTCCCCCAACCAGCGCTTCTCAAGCTCGCTGCGGGTCTCGACCGTCAACGCCTGAATGGCAGTATTAAGCTGGGTAGAAAGCGTTTGATTCTGGCTGGCAACAGCAAGATGAAGGGTCTCCATCAACAGGGGAGACTGTGCAACAACCGCCAGCGCAGGGTGACGCTTGATAAACAGATTGGCTACATACAGATTGCCGATATAGGCATCCGCGCGCCCTTGCTCCACCGCCTGCAGTGCGCTGTGAGTATCTACGAAGAGCCGCGGTGTGACCTTCGGATAGTGCAGCTTGACCAGCGTCTCGGTCATAAAGCCCTTTTCGATGGCTATGCTCGCAGACTGTAACCGGCTCACGTCGCGAAAGAGGGCGCTGTCCTGACGCACAACTACCACGGTCGGTGAGGTGTAATAGGGCAAACTGTAGGTGACACATGGGCGTTCCCCAGCATTAAAAGCATCGAGCAAGAGATCAATCTTGCCACGGCAAATATCCGCATACATGGCATCCCAGTCAGGGTAGGCATGCCAGGCAATCCGGTAATCCAGTTTTTTAGCTAATTGCTCCATTAATTCCACGCTGAATCCAGCGGCAACCTTACCATCCCATCGCTGAAATGGAGCCCATCCTCCTGCTAATATACCGACTTCAATAGTGGCAACCTCAGGCGGCTCAGAAGCCTGTAATACAGGGGTAAAGAATAAAGAAAATCCAACAATAATGGTAATTTGACTGAGCAATGACTTTATTGAGCAACATATCGACATAGTGGTTTACATATTTTTACAAATCAGTGTATGCATATAAAAAACAGGGATCGTACGGTAGTATATCAATGTCAGATTTGATAGCCTTAATTTTACTAATCGCATCAATAGAGACTCATTTATGACCTTCAGAATTATACTTTCCGATGATCATCCATTGATTTTAGCTGGTATCCGTAGCCTGATTGAAAAAATAACCCCACGCTGTGATGTCGTAGCAGAGGCATATAGGGTTTCTGATTTGTATATTTTATTAAGGCAACAGCCATGTGACTTGCTGATAACGGATTTCAGCATGCCGGGTGATAGTCGCAGTGATGGCCTCGTAATGGTACAGCAATTACGCAGAGAGTATCCCAATTTGGCGATCATTGTACTGACACAACTCCACAACAATGCAATATTACAGGCTCTGCTTCAATGTGGGATTAGTGGCCTGATATTAAAAAAATCTGTTATCACTGAGTTATCAGAAGCCATTCGCCAAGTGCTGCTTGGCCACACTTATATAGGTAAGTCTGTTAAAACCCTGCTGACTGAGGCCGGCATATCTCGTCACACCGATCTCACCCCGCTTACACCAAAAGAGAGCGAGGTAGTGCGTTTGCTGGCCAGTGGCATGTCGGTCACCCAGGTAGCAGAACACTTGAATCGCAGTGTGAAGACCATCAGTACACAGAAAAAGAGTGCCATGATGCGACTAGGCTTGCAAAGCGATAGTGAACTTTTTAAGTATGCCAATGAGTATGGGTTATGTTAACATTGCATTGAGATCCATAGGTGAATCAACAGTTACAAACTATATATCCAGTAGCCTATTAAAATCCAAAATACAATGTTGTCATTTACCATATAATTAAATAAGAACATCAATCATAATGGTTATGTCACCTTTATAACGACTCCCAGGACGTTTCATCATCTCACTCAATTGCCACCCAGTTATTTCAAACTTGAATGGTCTTTCCTCACCAGATAAAACTGTATGTCCACTGAAATTCTCATGTTTACTCGCATATATTGGCCACAACCTTCGATTAATTCCTGTTGCATATACGCGAACAATTGCTGAATGATTTTTTTCATTTTTAATCATGCAATCATCCCCTACTTGATTTAAATATTGACATTTCACTTTCACATTATACTTTGCTGAAGTCCATATTCTGGCTGATAGTGTAGCCTCCAATTTTTCTGGAACACCACGGTTATTTCTATGTATCCAGTCGTGCCATCCCCTCGGGGGTTGTAACTCTACTCGATTTCCATTTATCGGGAACATGATTTTGAACTGATGATTAACCACAAGAGCAATATTTATTAAAAGAACATTATCAGAATAAATTCCATTACCCAGACTGATATCGCCATCTTTGCCAATAGATAATTCAATACTACCTTTATATTTACCGTTAGGAATGTTAATAGGAGATGGAGGTTTTATTGCAAAACCGAATAAAACCTTCTTGACCACCCCACTTGATAACACAGAGGCTTTTGTATGACATCTGTTTCCAGCAGAACCTTGCCATAATACCATCCACTCACTCGTACTTTTCCCGCCCTCCATGTATTTATCAATCTGATTACATCCTCCAATTATATTTGACAGCTTATTGTTAAAAAATTGCCTGCCGATATCAGGGTCAACATTCGTACTATAATGAATACCTATGGTTTTTGGTAGAAAAGATACCGTGTATTTATCACCATTCTCTGAAGTTAGTACCACATTTCTTTTCCTCGGTATTTCCAGATAAGTAAATGCATCCTTCGGATCTGAAAATCTTTCCTTGGTCGTACGTAGCATATCCATACTGATAGGGAAAAATAAATTATCTAGGGGGAGTACACCACTCACACAATTGTAATTAAGCATTCCTGATGCACCTTGACTACATTTTGTGGTGCTATTAAAGGAATCACCATTAATGTCGTATGACTGTGGTGTATACTCGGCTGTCACTTCGATAGTTTTTGCAGAAACATTCAACGACAATAATAACAATGTTATTGCAATACAGACGCAAATAAACGTGTCACCACCTAGATAAAAATGACAGTTTTTAAGATTCATTATTTTGTTAATGCCTGATTCTGATTGGCCATTTGCCACGATGAACATGTCAACTCTCCTAGCATGATAATATCCATTTCTTCCATGCGCTCCTTGTCGCCCATCGAACGCCAGCAATAGAGAGTGCCATTTTGTTCCACACTAAACTCCGGCTGTAGCCGACTCGACTCCAGAGCAAAAAAACCGTCGTTTTCAGTAAATGTCCGTCCAATGGGGTTGCTGACCATGGCGCCACGCAGCGGCCGGTTCTGCTCATCAAGCAAACGACCAATCACTGTGACTGTGCTCACCGCATTCACTTGCCCATAACCAACCCCACCACGATTTAGGTGATAGGGAAGCACACTGGGTTTGATGGTGAGTGGTGTCCCTTCGTGGTCGGCCATCTCCAATTGCAAGGAGCCACTTTGCAAGGCTGGTACAGAGACCAGATGGCGACCGGGCCCCAATGTCTGCACCCCACCACTATCGTTACTGACCCTAATACGCGCCGCCTCGTCATCGGCGTCGATATCGAGGATCATCGCTGCCTCATTACCCATGCCGATCATATCGCGGGAACCGAGAGCGACCTCTCCTGCCCGCCCCAGTGCCACCGTGCTTTCCAGATTGATTCCACCTGTCACCTCACCGTTATAGGAGGAGTGCTGAGCATAAAGATCCCCTCCCAGCCAGGGTGCCGCGAAGCGGCCATAGCCGGACAGACCAGTACCATAACTATCATGCATGCTGCCGACTCTCACCTGGCTAAGCGGTCCCCACTCCACCTGCTGTTGATAGTTGAGATTGGCGCTGCGCTGAGCGCCGCCTGAACGGGAGGTATTACTGCCCAGCCCCAGCGACAGCTGTCTATCATCAGCCCCCCCAAGGTTGACGGTCAGACTCAGGGTACTACCGCGATCCCGCTGCTGCGCCGTACTCTCACTGCCAGGACGATCGAACAAAGTCACCCCCCAAGTCACCCAGCGTCCCCACAATCTGTCGCTGTAGTGCCATCCGAGATCGGCGCCATTGCCGCGACCGGACTGGTGAGAAAAATAGATACCGAGGGAGCCCCACTTCTCCAACGATTGCTGCAACGACAGGCTGGAGGTGGTGCTAGTCTCACCCTGCTTGCGCAAGTTGCGCGAATGGCTGGCCACCAGACTACTGTTACCATGCCAGTAGATCCCCTGCAGATCGTAACCCCACCCCATATCGATACTCTGGTTGACAGAGGCAAAGCCATGGAACTGGCTGCTAGCCTGCCAGTCGAGCGAAATGGCGTTCTGAACCCGTCTGTCCACATACTGGCTACCCGCTCCCACCACCAACGAAGGAAGCAGCAGATGGTTAACGGCAATGCCACCACTGGCCCCTTCCAGATCACTCTCCCCCTGCCGTTCCAACCAGCGGGTCTGACGCCCAGCGAACAGGTTAAATCGCCACGGTTCCTCCGGCGTCTGCCAGTTGGAAGGTTTGTAGACCATCTCGCGCCAACGGCGGCTCTCTTGGCCATCCTCCAGCAGCCGCAGCTCCACCTCATAGATGCCACCAGGGAGCGAGCGGGTATCGAGCGCCTGCAGGCCAGCAATCACCGGCTGCGACTGGATAAGGTTGCCATCACGATAGATCTCCACCATGCCGGGCCGTGCTGGCGCGACCTGGATCGGAGCCAAGCTGGGCACTCCGCGCTCTCGACGCAACAGATCCGAACTACCCCACATAACCCCGAGTACTGTGGGCGTTGCACCACTGTAGTAGTTCGGCTGTCGCACCAATCCTTGCGCTGTGGGAAAGAAGAAACCAAGGCGATAAAAATTGGCCTCATGGAGCCGTTCTCCATAGACCTGAGCTATCCCCAGATCAGTTGGCCCACCCTCTTGCCAGGTGGCATCCCCCTCCATAAAAGGGGTCCACTGTCCCCAGCTTCCCTCCAACTGCAGGTTGTAGTGTCCATTGCGCTGGCTGCCCTGCACCAGGTTCAGCTGGTTCTGGACAAGCAACCCCTTGCTCTCCTGGGGCAAAACCATAAAGCGCTGATCCCGCGCCTCCCGCTCCACCTGAGAAGTCAGCACCGAGAGCTGGGACTCTTCCAGGCTGTATTGCAGTCCCAAGATTCCTTCTTGGCAGCCTCGGCCACACTCACCGAGCGGTATTTTTTTTCCCAGCCTGCTCAACCAGCGTTCACGCGCCCCCTCGTCAAAATCGCTATCCTGCACATCCACCAGAGATAACAGTTGTACCGAGTTATCCCGCCCCAGCAGCACTTCACCATCCCCCAGCAACCGGCCGTCGACGGTAACACGCACCATCAGAGGCACACCAAAAAAGTGCTCTTCAAATCCCTCCGGTAATTGCTGTGCCTGTTTCAACAGCAATACAGGATCTCCTGCCAACACCAACCAGGGAAAAAAACCGAGCGAGAGGAGAATAAAGCGAATCATTACGTCACTCCCGAATGCATTTCATCTCAATGAAAGAGGGGCCTGTGGCCCCCCGAATATTCATCTCAAGCTTTCGGTGGTGCGTCTGACTCAAACATCATGCTGACTATCCCCTGATAGTTGCCGGGTTTGTAACCACCGGTTGGCGCAGCAGCGGGAATAATCTCGAGCCCGACCTGTCTACCTGTCTTGGCATCAGCCTGATTCAGCAAGTCCGATGATGTAGTGGTCAACGTGACCCCACCAACCTTGACTGTCAAGCCGATGCTCTCCTTACCACTGGCCATAGTCGCGGGATAGACCAGATAACCCTTGATGGGGCCAAGCGAACTCTTCATCTCCAGCTGCTTGGCCAACGGTTCCAGCTTCTGGCTAAAGGGGTTAAAAGACAGTTTCTGTGGAGTATTCATCCAATCCCCCACTGGCTGTACATAAAAGTTTTCGGTCGGGATCTGCGCCGTCACCGTCACCGTATGTTCGACTCGTTCGACAGCCATCAGATAACCACTTGCCAGCAGCAGAACGGGGGCGAACCATAACATCTTCATAATCACTCCTTATTGTGAGACTTTTTTGTGAAATACCGATAGTCAGGCTTTGAACTCCTTGAATATCGATTTATTTCCTTCGAGCAGTTCAAAACGAACCGTCTTGGTGGCATCTTTGCTGAGCCGTTTTTTAACGCCGGGCAGCAGATGTACTTTCTCCGGTTGACTACATGAGGTTTCCTTTTTGTCACACAGTTCCAGATAATCGAGAATCACGGTGGCATTGCCTCTGTTCTCCACATATAGAGCTCCGTTGTCACGGTCAATTCGGGTGTCATAACGAGGCTCTTTGGGGGCGACAAATAAAATGGTGCCAAAACCGGTCATTATGCTGACACCGGCACTGACTTGCTGATTAAGAGACAATGTGGTTATTTCATCTCCCTGTGGTTTGACCGGAACAAAGCGCACACGAAAATAGCGCTCCCGCTCACGTTCCCCCATATATATAAAGCGGGTAGCCTGTGAGCCACCAGCAGGAATAATCAGCCTGGACGGGCTGGTCACCAGTTGGCGAACCCCCTCCTCGGGTAGGGACTGCTCCTTTGGCTGCCCGTCGTCCCCATATACAATTTCGGCCAAGTTGATTTTGACAAAAGCCGTTTCATCGCCGAGATTACGAACTCTTTTTAGCTGAGTGTTTTTTTCTGCTGACAGGTAGTCATATAAAGTACCAACACTGATGTCAGACGACGCAAAAACATTACTGCTAAATATTAAAAATAACGCGCAAAATTTACTCATTAACATTGAACCCAGCAAAAACAAGGAGAAAAATAGGATTGGGAAGCATGTGCAATATTACTGTCACAATAAAAAGTCCAAACCAAGCTCAACAACCCATCTCTTCTTAGCCAGTCTAGACAACCAGCACACCATAATTAATAGGAATAATCCGATACCATCATAATGTATTCCGCCAACATTCAGACTATTCCTACAGCAGTTCTTTAAAAACATCCTGTATTATTCATCCCCATTTTTCTAAACAGGTAAGCGCCATGTTTGCGTTCAAAGAAGAGTTTCCGGTCGGTGACGTGGCATCCCTGGCAACAGCGGATATTGCCATCCCCTTCTATCAGCCGATCGTTGACCGGAACCACCAGCTCATCGGCTTTGAGGCGCTGGCCAGACGCTGGGAACCACGCCAGCAGCGCTATCAGGGGATCGACTTTCTCTCCCTCAGCGATGAGGAGTCCCTTCATCTGGACATCGTCATGCTCAGAGCGATTCTGCGCGACCTGCCGACGCTCGCGCAGAGCAGCACCAGTCTGCTCTCAATCAACCTCAACCCGACTCTGAACAGCCCCACCTACCAGAACTTGTTGTTGCTGGTACTGATCCAGGCGCGCAAGGTAGGGCTCGACATCTGGTTCGAGGTACTCGAGCACGCCCCGCTACAGCACAAGGAGCTGGCCCTGATAGAAGTGTTGCGCAGCCACGGCGCCCATATCGTCTGCGATGACTTTGGCACCCAGGAGTGCAACTTCCAACGGGTGCTGACGCTGCCCTACGAGATCATCAAACTGGATCGCTCCCTGTTGCTGCAAGCGACCAAGAGTAGCCATGCACTGCGGATGCTCACCGGTCTGGTAGAGTACCTGCAGCGGCTCGGCGCCAAGGTGGTGTGCGAGGGAGTCGAGACCCAGCAACACATCGAGGTCGCCAATCGGCTCGGCTGTGACTATCAGCAGGGTTATGCCCATGCCATGCCATCTCCCCTCTCCCATTGGGCCTGAGCGGCTGTTTCATTTCGGCATCCTATCGGCTCGCGCAGCCAACAATTTCCTGCCAAATTGCATGATGACGTGGGGGCGAGTACAATCTCGCACCCCGAATATCCGGCGCATTTTTATAAGCGTGCAGACCGGGTATACCTTTATCGGGTGGCAGTGCACCGGGTATTGGCTTGCACTGCAGCTCAATCCATACGACGCCATCAGGTGGCGTTGTCCTGATTTGCAATCAGACATAAAGAGTCCGACATGTTTAAACCAGAATTGCTCTCCCCCGCAGGTTCCCTCAAGAACATGCGTTACGCCTACGCCTATGGCGCCGATGCAGTCTATGCCGGCCAGCCCCGTTACAGTCTGCGGGTGCGTAACAACGAATTCGATCACGAGAACCTTCAGCTCGGCATCAACGAGGCTCATGCCCTCGGCAAGCAGTTCTATGTGGTGGCCAACATCCAGCCCCACAACTCCAAGCTCAAGACCTTTATCCGCGACATGCGTCCGGTGGTGGAGATGAAGCCGGATGCGCTGATCATGTCAGACCCCGGTCTCATCATGATGATGCGCGAAGCTTTTCCTGATATGCCCATTCACCTCTCGGTGCAGGCCAACGCGGTCAACTGGGCCACGGTGAAGTTCTGGCATCAGATGGGCTTGACTCGGGTCATCCTCTCCCGCGAACTGTCGCTGGACGAAATCGAGGAGATCCGCATGCAGGTGCCGGAGATGGAGTTGGAAGTCTTCGTTCACGGCGCTCTGTGCATGGCCTACTCCGGCCGCTGTCTGCTCTCCGGCTATATCAACAAGCGCGACCCCAACCAGGGCACCTGCACCAACTCCTGCCGCTGGGAGTACAAGGTTCACGAAGGTAAAGAAGATGATGTGGGCCAGATCGTCCACCGTCAGGAGCCCATCGCCGTGCAGAAAGTTGACCCGACGCTGGGCCTCGGCAAGCCGAGCGATGCACTGGTGCTGCTGGAGGAGTCCAACCGCCCGGGCGAGTACATGAGCGCGTTCGAGGACGAGCACGGCACCTACATCATGAACTCCAAGGATCTGCGCGCGGTCGAACACGTCGAGCGCCTGACAAAAATGGGCGTCCATTCGCTGAAAATCGAAGGGCGCACCAAGTCTTTCTATTACTGCGCCCGTACCGCCCAGGTCTATCGCAAGGCCATCGACGATGCGGTGGCGGGTCGTCCGTTCGACCGCAGCCTGATGGGCACCCTCGAAAATCTGGCCCACCGCGGCTATACCGAGGGCTTCCTGCGCCGTCACAACCACAGCGAATACCAGAACTACGACTACGGCTACTCCGTCTCCGACACCCAGCAGTTCGTCGGCGAGATCACCGGTCGCAACGGTGACATGGTCGAGGTCGAGGTAAAGAACAAGTTCCTGGTGGGCAACAGCCTGGAGCTGATGACCCCGCAGGGCAACCTCAGCTTCAATCTGGAGCAGATGCAGAACCGCAAGGGCGAGCTGATCGACACCGCACCGGGCAACGGCCACGTAGTCTATGTGCCGGTGCCGAAGGAAGTGGACGTGAACTACGGCATCCTGCTGCGCAACCTCGGGGAGCGTCAGGATACCCGTCAGCCCCACTCGGCCGCCTGAGATGGCACTGCTCATCACCGACAAGTGCATCAACTGTGACATGTGTGATCCCGAGTGTCCGAACCAGGCCATCAGCCTGGGTGAGGAGATTTACGAGATCGACCCCAGTCGCTGCACCGAGTGCGTCGGTCACTATGAGAAGCCGACCTGTATCAGTGTCTGCCCTATCGACTGCATCATCTGGGATCCCGCTCATGTGGAAACCGAAGATCAGCTGATGGAAAAGTTTGTGCGGATGCATCGGCAGTAACCTCGGTATCAGCATCAACAACTCACAGGCTGCATCCTCCGGGAGCCCGTCCATATGATGAAACCGCAGCGCTGCTGATGAAGAAGTTTGTACAGATGCACCGACAGTAAATGCAACAAGGCCGGGAAATCCCGGCCTTTTTTGATCCCGCCCTCATCTCCATGATGGCTATTTTTTGTTTACCAACCGGTGCAATTCATCCAGTTCCCGCTGCGCCGTCAGCAAGTCGGTCTGTGCCTGCTCCAATTTGCTCTGCTTGTCGGCAATCTTGTCCGGCTTGCCACTGACTCTCGCCTCCTGCAGTTCAAGCAGACTCTCATCCACCTCGCCACGCAGTTTGTTAACCCGCTCTTTCTGCTCCTTGAGCAGACCTTCATCGGTACAGTTGACCTTGATATTGCGCGCGGCCTGTTCCAGCCCGGCAATCTGCCCGGCATTGTTGTGTGCTTTGGCAAACACCAGCTGCTCGTTGACGGCCTGCAGACGAGCCTTGCAACCGACCGCCTCACTGCCAAAGGCCTGACCCGCCAACAGCAGCAAGCCGGCTCCCAATACTTTCCACATCTCGATTCATCCGGTCTTGTTTGCGAGCTGACCATAAAAACCTCGATCGGCAGCAGGGTCAAGCAAGCGGGAAAAAGGTGCGACAGAAGTTGTGCAACATCACGCAATTGCCACCCTGTTGGCTCTACAATGGCGCTCTTTCCAATCGGGAGTCTGTTATGAATCAACAAATTGTGGTTATTGCCAACGGTGCCCCCTATGGCAGCGAATCCCTGTTCAACGCCCTGCGTCTCGCTATCGCCCTCAACGAACAGGGTGGTGCCAGCCTCAAGTTGTTCCTGATGTCCGATGCGGTGAGCGCGGCACTGGCCGGTCAGGCTCCGGCCGAGGGATACAACCTGCGCCAGATGCTGGAGATCCTGCTGGCCCAGGGCGTCACCATTCGCCTGTGCAAGACCTGCACCGATGCCCGTGGCATCACCGCCCTGCCGCTGATCGAGGGCATTGAGGTCGGCACCCTGCCGATGCTGGCCCAATGGACCCTGGCTGCCGACAAGGTGCTGACCTTCTGAACCATAAGGGGCTGGCCAGCGGCAAAGTCAGCCCGGTTAGCCTACCACCGACTCCTGCCGGGCACTTCGCCGACCATGATGTCGGGCGCCAGCTTCATAAAGCGCAAAGATCGCCACACAAAGCAGCGCCATCAGCGCATAGAGCAACTGCCCGCTCCACTGCTCGAGGATCCAGCCTCCCAGCAGGGCGCCGGCAGCCCCTCCCAACCCGGCCAGTGCGCTGGCGCCAAAATAGCTTCCCTTGAGGTGGGTGGGGGCCATCTGGTCGATCAGCACGTTGAGCAGGGGGAAGAGGATGGTCTCGCCGATGCTGAGCAACAGCACGGCGCCAAACCAGTGGCTGCGCACCAGCGGGTCCCCCAGCGCGAAGAGCAGCTGGGCCGCCAGAAAGAGCGCCATGCCGATATGAAGCCGTACCCGCACCGGCCAGCGTGACAACAACCGCAGCAGCGGAAACTGCAGCAGCACTACGGTCAGGGCATTAGTCGCCACCAGCAGAGCAACCAGCTCGGCCACCTGCGGCATACCGGCCCGGGTCAGGTATTGCACCAGCGGCGAGTGAAACTGGGAGTAGACCAGCACCATCAGGAGATTGGCCATCACCAGCAGCAGGAAGGCGCGATCCGCCAGCAACACCTTGATGGCATCCCGCAGTCCGGGGCCAACCGCACCCGGCTTGCCACTGCTGCCAGCCAGGCGAAAGCCCCAGCCAAAGGCCAGCGCCAGCAGCAGATAGCTCACCACCAGAAACAGGAAGGTCTCCTGCTGGGCGTTGATCCCGAGGGTCACCCCGAGCAGCGGCCCCAACGCGGCTCCCAGGTTGAGCAGAAAATAGCGCAGGTGCAGTGCCAGCTCCCGCGCTTTGGCCGAGGCCAGACTGTCGGCCATCAGCGCCTTGCCGGGGGCATCGATGAGCCCCGACGAGAGGCCGCTGCCCATCACCCCGACCCCGAGCCAAAACACCGCATGGGAGAAACCGAGCAGGGCGAAACAGATCATCGCCACCAGACAACCGGCCAGCAGTATGCTGCGCCGCCCGAAGCGATCAGAGAGCCAGCCGCCGTAGAAACTGACCAGGGTAGAGAGGGCCATCGAGCCCCCCAGCAACAGGCCGATGAAGGTGGCCGAAAGGTCATACTCCCGATAGAGCAGAATGGAGAGGAAGGGCCACACCATGTAGTAGCTGGTACGCACCATGAAGGTGCCCAGAATGACGATCCAGACCAGCGGGGTAAATTGCCTGAAGGTGCTCCATGACATCGCTATGCTCCATGCCCCGCAGCTCTTACCACAAGATCCTGTCATAAACGGGGAAAGCATTCAGTTGTAACAGAGGGTTTCAATAGAAACAACCTTTGCTCACCAGCAAGGTGCAACCGGATGCAAAAAGGCCAGCCGATGGGCATCGACTGGCCTTTTTATCACGGGATTTCCCTCGGGCTAGCGCCAGAGGGCCAGGCTTAGCGCCAGGGGCTCTGCTGCCACAGCCGCCCAAGTCCTGCCTCGAGCGCCTGCGCGCCCTGCTGCCCCAGCTTCTGGGTCAGGCTTTTTGGCTTGCGATAGCTGATGCCGATCACCTTGTGGTGGCTGGCCTGCGCCAGCAGATAGTCATCGCTGGTGCAGAGGGTATCCACCAATCCCAGCCCCTTGGCCTGACTCGCCAGCCAGTGTTCACCGGTCGTGACCTGATCGATATCGAGTTGCGGGCGGTGTTCGGCCACAAAGGCCTTGAAGCGCTCGTGGATCGCCGCCAGCTCCTCGCGAAACTTCTCGCGCCCCAGATCGTCGTTCTCGCCAAACATGGTGATGGTGCGCTTGTACTGACCGGCGGTGTGCATCTCGAATTCGATATCGTGCTTTTTCAACAACTTGTTGAAGTTCGGCAGCTGGGCGATCACCCCGATGGAGCCGACGATGGCAAAGGGGGCAGCCAGGATCTTGTCCGCCACGCAGGCCATCATGTAGCCGCCGCTCGCTGCCACCTTGTCAATCGCCACGGTGAGCTTGATGTCACGATCGCGCAGACGCTGCAACTGGGAAGCGGCCAAGCCATAGCCATGCACCACGCCGCCACCGGATTCGAGCCGCAGCAGCACCTCGTCGCCGGGCTGGGCGACGCCAATCACCGCGCTCACCTCCTCGCGCAGGGAGGCCACCTCTTTGGCATCCATGCTGCCGTTGAAATCGAGCACGAACAGGCGGCTGCGCTCATCACCGGCCTTGGCGCGCTTTTTCTGCTCCTCTTTCTGCTGCTTTTCCAGCACCTTGCGCTCGGTCTTGCTTACGAGCGCGCTCTTGAGCGCAAATTGCCCCTGCTCCAGCTCGCTCGAGAGATCGGTCACCACCAGCTCCCCCTTGCGCGCTTTCGGCTGGCGAGTGCTGACAATCATCAGGATGATGGCGCCGATGGCCAGCAGGAAGGTCACTGTCTTGGCCAGAAACAGGCCATATTCGGTCAGAAATGTCACGATGGACTCCAGAATGGATCGGTTTTCGTCACATTCTAGGGAGTTTGCTGGAGGCGCGCAAAAAATCGCAGCCAGTGCCAGGAAAAACCAACCCGAGCATCACAACCTCTCTATTTTCTTCACATTTTTCTTGCCGCTGGCTGGTCAAACAGGCGCGCGGATCAGTACACTTGGCGCCGATTGCCATGCACTTATGGCCGGAATTTGTTAACAGGAGTTGTCATGCTCGATTATCAGGCGCCCCGCGATCTGCTCAAGGATAAAGTCATTCTGGTCACCGGTGCCGGCGACGGGATCGGCCGCGAAGCCGCCCTCACCTACGCCGCTCACGGTGCCACCGTGATCCTGCTCGGCCGCACCAGCGCCAAACTCGAAGCCGTGTATGACCAGATTGAAGCGGCCGGTTATCCGCTGCCCGCCATCGTGCCCGTGGATCTGAAAGGGGCCACCGCCGCCCACTACCGCGGCATGGCCGAAACCTTCGCCCAGCAGTTTGGCCGCCTCGACGGCGTGCTGTTCAACGCCGGTCTGCTCGGTACCCTCTCTCCGTTTGAACATATTCAGGAGAAGGAGTGGGACGAGGTGATGCAGGTCAACGTCAAATCGGAATTCCTGCTGACCCAGGCACTGCTGCCGCTGCTGCGCCAGACCGCCAAGGCGCAGGGCGATGCCTCCATCGTCTACACCTCCTCCAGCGTGGGACGCAAAGGGCGCGCCTACTGGGGCACCTATGCCATCTCCAAATTTGCCATCGAGGGGATGATGGAAGTGCTGGCCGACGAGCTGGAGAACACAGGCGTGCGGGTCAACACCCTCAATCCGGGCGGTACCCGCACCAAGATGCGCGCCAGCGCCTTCCCGGCGGAAGATCCCATGAACCTCAAGACCCCGGCCGACCTGATGCCGCTCTACCTCTACCTGATGGGGTCGGACAGCCGCGGCAAAACCGGCCAGACCTTTGTGGCTCAGCCAAAATAAACAAGTTGCGTGGCCCAGCCCAAATAAATCAATAAAATACCCAGAGTGTTGTGCGGCAGGGGTTAAATTGAATAGGGAGCACAGGCTCCCTGTTCGAACCACTGACCATCCTATCTCCAATCAGGTTGAACTATGTTTCGTCCCAAGAGCACGTTTGAGCAATGGCGGATCTTTCAGGCGGTGGTCGACTGCGGCGGCTACGCCCAGGCGGCCGAGGCGCTGAACAAGAGCCAGTCCTCCCTCAATCATGCAGTTGCAAAGTTGCAGCAAAGTCTGGGGGTGCCCTTGCTGGAGGTGCGCGGCCGCAAGGCGGTGCTGACGCCGGCGGGCGAGATCTTCCTCAAGCGGGCCCGTCAGTTGAGCCAGCAGGTGGAGGAGCTGGAGAATCTGGCCAACAACCTGGAGCGGCAGTGGGAGCCGCAGATCAACCTCTATGTCTCGGCGCTGCAACCAAGGGATCGCCTCTATCGGGCGCTGGCCAGCTTCTATCCCCGCAGCCGGGGTTGCCGGGTCAACCTGCACGAACGCATTCATTGCCACTTCAACGCCCTGCAACCGGGGGATCTGATGCTCTCCGAGCACCTGCCCGGCGATCGCACCGGCCTGTTGCTGGACGAGGTGTGCCTGCTGCCTCTCTGCGCCGCCAGCCATCCGCTGGCACAGGAGGAGGGGCCCATCCGCAGCGATGTGCTGACCAGCCACAACCAGATCAGCCTTCATCCCCCCATTCACCGCTCGGTGGACTGGAACGATGCGGATGACACCGGCTGGAAGGCGACCCACTACCACGAAGTGCTCGCCATGCTGCGCCTTGGCCTCGGCTATGCCTGGCTGCCGCGTCATCTGGTGGAGCGGGAGCTGGCGGAAGGGTCACTCATACAGCTGGATCTGGAAAGCGGCAACGAACGCCACCTCTACACCTATCTGCTGACCCTCTCCCCCGAATCCCTCGGCCCAGCGACCGAGCTGCTGCTGCGCTGCCTGCGCAACGAATATCAGGGCGAATCAGCGCCGCTCCCGCACGCCCAGTCCCAGCACGACAGATAACAGCCAGATCCCCCGTCAGACGTTGGGCACCCGCCAGCTGGCGGCCAGTGCCACCAGTGCCAATCCCAACGCCACCATAAAGACCCCGTGGAAACTCCACACCTCCGCCACCACACCGGCGATGGCCCCTGCCATGATGGAGCCGGTGCGGATGCTGTTGGCAAACAGGGTGGTCGCCACCCCGGCCCGCCCCGGCATCAGATCCTGAAAGTAAGACATGCCGATCCCCGCCACGATACCGATGAAGATGGCGTTGAACAACTGCAAGGCGATCAGGGCGTATTGGTCGGTGAGGGTCACCAGACCTGTGTAAAAGGCCGCGCCAGCCAGCACCGCCAGCAACATCATGGGGCGCTTGCCAAAGCGGGCCGTATAGTAACCCGCCAGCAGCATGAAGGGGATCTCCAGAGCCGCCGCCGTGCCCATCAGGATACCGGCAAGCTTCTCATCCATCCCGAGCTCCCGGGTGATGTAGAGCGGCATATTGATGAGATACATGCTGTTGCAGGTCCACATCAGGGTGGAGGCGATAAAGAGTGCCCGCACCGCCGGATCCCGCCAGCTGCTGACCCGCTCGCTCTCTTCGGCCAGCTTGGGCAACGGCAGCGAGGGCAGCCAGCGCCACACCACCAGGGCACAGAGCAGATAGGCCAGTGCCGAGGCCAGGTACATCAGCTCGAAACCGTAGCCGATGGCCAGCGCAAAGGCGATGGGCGGGCCTATGACCCAGGCCAGCGAAAACTGGGCCCGCATCACCGAGCTGAACATGTCCGCCCGTCGGTTGCGGCTGTCGGAGTACTCCCGCGCCAGCGCAAACAACTGGGGGCTGGCTGTGGCCGCCAGCGCCGCCAGCATCACCCCCAGACTCGCCAGCAGCCAGTAGTTGCGGTTCCAGGCAAACAGCAAGGAGAGCGCCACCCCGGCAAAGCAGCAGCGCAGGATCAGTCGCTTGCGATCCCCCTTGTTGTCGGAGCGGTGGCCCAGCCACTGGCTGACCAGAATGCCCACTACCGCATTGATGGTATAGAAGAGCCCGACCAGAAAGGGGCGCACCTGCACCTCCTCGGCCAGAAACAGACTTAAGGTAGGCACCTGCAGTGCCACCGCGACGCCGGTCATAAAGGTCACGGCAAGAAATGAAAGAGAAACGGGATCCGGGCGTTTGACCGCCGCTATCGACAAGCTCATAGGGTTACCACTGATTGGAAGGACGATACGGGCTAACGGGCGGCAGCCGTATGAAAATTCGGCGCCTATCTTATGTCACTATCAAGAGCGGGCTCAAGGATGCATAAGCAGGCGTGCGCCTTGCGAGGGAGGCCGCGACCCCGTAGAGTGAAAGCCCATCCTGCCAGCACAAGGAGTTCGCATGTTTGATTTTGATCAGGAAGTAGACCGCAGTGGCACCATGAGCCTGAAATGGGACAAGTACAAGGGTCAGGATGTGCTGCCCATGTGGGTTGCCGATACCGACTTTGTCTCCCCCCCGTCCGTGATTGAGGCGTTGACCAAACGGGTCGCCCACGGCATTTTCGGCTATTCACGCCCCTCGCCGCGCCTGATCGAACTCATTATCGAACGGATGGCGACCCGCTATGGCTGGGCAATCGAGCCCGAATGGCTGGTGTTCCTGCCCGGCGTGGTGCCGGGGCTCAACCTTGCCTGCAAGGCGTGGAGCCAGCATGGCCGCGGTATCATCACCCCCAAGCCGGTCTACTACCCCTTCCTGCAGGCGCCGGGCTTCAATGATCGTCCCCTGCTCACCGTGCCGATGATTGAAGAGGCGGGTCGTTGGGTGCTGGATCTGGCAGAGCTGGAGCGTCAGGCTCCCGCCGCAGATCTGCTGCTGCTCTGCAACCCCCACAACCCGGGCGGCACCATCTTCACCCGTGACGAGCTGCTGGCCATCGATGCCATCGCCGCGCGCCACAATCTGGTGATCTGCTCCGATGAAATCCACTGCGATCTGCTGCTGGATAAAAACGCCCGCCACATTCCCTACGGCGCCATCAGTGCGCAAGCGGCCGAGCGCTGCGCGGTGATGATGGCCCCGAGCAAGACCTTCAATATCGCCGGTCTCTGCTGCTCCTTCGCCATTATCCCCAACGCCCGTCTGCGCTTCAGGCTGCAACAGGCGATGCGCGGCATCAGCGCAGACGTCAACCTGCTGGGTTTTGTCGCCGCCGAAGCGGCCTATGAGGGTGGCGAACAGTGGCTGACCGAGCAGCTCGACTATCTGGCGGCCAATCTTGCCCTGATCCAGCAGGCGGTTGCCCGCTGGCCCGGCGTCAAGCTGGCCAACCATCAGGCGACGTATCTGGCCTGGATCGATGTGAGCGCCCTTGGCCTTGCCGATCCCATCGCCTTCTTCGAGCAGGCCGGCGTTGGTCTCTCCCCAGGCGCCCAGTTTGGCGACGGTCAGTTCGTGCGGCTCAACTTCGGCTGCACCAGGGCACGGCTGACCGACGCGCTGGCGCGGATGGAGCGGGCAATCCTCAACAACAAGCCCTGATCAGCCAGCAACGGGATGGGCAAGCCCCATCCCTTTTTCCCTGTGTCATCAGCCAGCGGTCAACTCAGTCAACGGTCAATTATGTCTCTACGGATCTTGCATCACCTTCTGCTTCCCCTCTGTGCACTCTCTGCGCTGCTCCCCTTTGGCAGCCAGGCGCTGACTATCGGAACAGGCCCGCTCAATGGGGTCTACTACCCGACCGGTGGCGCCATCTGCCGGGTGCTCAATGCCGGCCATGCCCTGCATGGGGACAGCTGCTCCGTGCAGAGCACCCGTGGCTCGATGGCCAACCTCAAGGCACTCGACAAGGGGGACGTACAGCTGGCGCTGGTGCAATCCGATGTGTTGCACCACGCCCTGCACGGCACCGGTCCCTTCAGTGGGCAGGGGGCCAACAATGAGCTGCGCAGCCTGTTTCGCCTCTATCAAGAGTCGCTGACCCTGCTGGCCGCCCCCAATAGCGGCATCACCACCCTGGCAGATATCGAAGGGAAGCGGGTCTATCCGGGCAACAAGGGCGCCGGTGAGCAGATCACCAGCCAGGCCCTGATGGCGGCCATGGGATGGCAACCCGTGCAGTTTGCTGCCTATCAACTCAAGTCGGACAGCGAACCGCTGGAAGGGCTGTGCGATGGCTCGCTGGATGCCGCTTTTGTGGTAGCCGGTCACCCCAGTCTGGCGGTCGGCGATCTGATCAGCCGCTGCAAGGTGCGCCTCATCCCCATCGAAGGGGAGCAGATCGACAGGCTGCTCAAGCAGCCCCCCTACTACCAGCGCAGCCGCATCGCCGCCAACCTCTATCCGGGGCAGACCACAGCCATCAACAACATCGGGATGAGTGCCGAACTGGTGGCGCTGGCCAGCCTGCCGGACCCCATCGTCCGAACCGTGCGCGATACCCTGCTGGCCCGGGTCAAACAGTTCAGTCGGCTGCATCCTGCCCTGAGCAAGGTGACGCCCGAGCAGTTGCAGGCGCAGACCGAGCTGCCCCTCCATGCGGGGATGTCGGATCAACCGCCAGCTCCCTTGTCACTGACTCCCGAGCAGTTAACCGCGGAACAGCTGACATCGGAGCCGTTAACACCAGCGCCATCGGCCTCGGAGGCGGCACCAACGGCAGAGCAGGTGAGTGCCGCCGACAGGACGACTGCCCCCCTTGAAGCGCCCTCTGACGCGACCGCCACCAGCAGTGCCGCAGTGGCAACAGAAGCCACAGAGGTTAATCCCTTGCCTGAAGAGGCCCTCGAGGTCACCCCCGAGCCCACTGCTACGCCGACCACCGAGGGGGAAAGAGTGGCTCCCTCTGCTGCAGCGTCAACAGTTCCATCACCATCAGCTGCTGTGTCGACTCTGTTGCCACAAAACGCCTCTGCGGCAACTGCGCAGCAAGAACAGGCAAACCAGCCTGCCAGCAGCGCAGTTGCTGACGAAACCCCACCGCAGGATAAAACCGATACACCTCCCTCCCCAGCCCCTAGCGCAGCCACACAGCTGCAACCCTGAATGGTCAGCACCCACAAATGCATCAGGGCAGCCTCGGCTGCCCTGATTGTTTACGCGCGTTCGATAGTGACGCAATTGATGGCGGCACAGTCACCCCGATAGGCCTGCTCACCTTGCCGTACCGCTATAGCTCTATCACCCGGGTCAGATAGGGGTTGGGCTTCTGGATCTCCTCCTCCACCCAGTGCAGCAACTGCTTGATGGCCCTTGATAACACCTGATTCTGACGCACCACATAACCCAGACTGGTCCCGGGAAAGTCGCCGAGGCTGGTGACCGGCGCGGTGAGGTTGAGGCGCGGATGCAGGGAGAAGTCCGGCACGATGGCGACACCAAAGCCCGCCTCGGCCCAATCCAGCTGGGCGTCCACGCTGCCCACCTCCATGATGCGGCAAGGGGGCAAGGCCAGCAGCGGCAGGGACGGGTCGATCAGCGCCCGGGTGCGGGTGTCGTGACCGAGCAGGATCAGGGTCGGCTCGTCGAGGGGGTCGCTCTCCCCCGCCACCGCTCGCGCCTGCCAGCGGGCAAGGCCGTGGCCCAGCGCGCACCAGGTTACCTGTTGCAGCTCGGTATAGAAGAGCGGCTCGCTGCGCTTTTGCGCCATCACGAAGCCCAGATCCGCCTTGCCCGCCTTGACCAGCTCGGCCGCCTGATCCGAAGTGGTGTTGAACAGAGTGAGGTCGATGCCGGGGAACTCCCGCTTGAAGCGCTGGAACGGCTGGATCAGCAGCAGGCGGGAGATGATGTCGCTGGCGGCGATGGCCAGCGTCCCCTGACTCAGCTGGTTGAGGGCATTGAGATCGGACTGGCAGAGCTGCAACTCGGCAATGGTGCGCTCGGCGCTTTGCAGCAGCCGCTCCCCCGCCTGAGTCAGGCGAAACGGGCTGCGCTCGATCAGCCGCACCCGGGTCGCCTGCTCCAGCCGCTTGATATGCAGGCTGACATTGGGCTGGGTCATGTGCAGCTCGGTGGCGGTCTGGCCAAAATGTTGCAATCGGGCCAGGGTGACAAAGGTTTGCAGCCAGTGAATATCCAGCATAAGAGTCCCTCAACCCGCGATGTGCGGGGCTTGCCAGGCAAAATCGGACGGTTTGCCGCTTAATTGGCCATAATTATATGGTTCTCTTATCGGAATTATAAAGATAATTAATTTTTCTAATCCGCATCAGGCTCCTAGGATGGACGCCTAACGTCTTAGGAGAAAGAGTCATGTCGTCTATCGTAGTCGTAGGTGCTAACTGGGGTGATGAAGGCAAAGGCCGCATCGTGGATTATCTGGCAGGTCAAGCTGGCGCCAGCATTCGCTTCCAGGGCGGCAACAACGCTGGCCACACCGTGGTCAACGACCTTGGCACCTTCAAGCTGCACCAGGTTCCGAGTGGCGTATTCAACCCGGATTGCCTGGTTGTCCTCGGCCCGGGCATGGTGATCAGCCCCGAGAAACTGACCGTCGAGCTCGAGGAAGTCAAAGCCTCCGGCGTGACTCCGAAGCTGGCCATCTCTGACCGCGCAACCCTCTGCCTGCCGCTGCACGCACTGGAAGATACCCTGGAAGAGCAACGTCTGGGTGACGGCGCCTATGGCTCCACCCGTCAGGGCATCGCCCCTGCCTACGGCGATCGCGTCATGAAAAAAGCGATCCTGGTTGGCTGGCTGAAACAGCCGGACGTACTGGTCGAGCGCATCCAGTTCATGCTGGACTGGAAACTGCCGCAGATGAAGGCTATCTACCCCTCCTTCGAATTCACCCAGACTGCCCAGGAGATGGCTGACTGGCTGCTGGAAGTCTCTGCCCCCTGGATCGACGCCGTCTGCAACGTCAGCATGCCGCTCAAAGCACTGCAGGCCGAAGGCAAGACCCTGCTGTTCGAAGCGCAGCTGGGCGCTGGCCGTGACCTGATCTACGGCGAATACCCTTGGGTGACCTCCTCCCACGTATCTGGCGCCTACGCCGGTATCGGTGGCGGTCTGCCGGGTCTGCGCCCGGAGCGCGTCATCGCTGTGGCCAAGGCATTCAGCTCCTCTGTCGGTACCGGCACTCTGCTGACCGCCATGGAGAACCAGGACGAGTTCCGCAAGATCACCAACGAGTTCGGTGCCACCACCGGCCGTCCCCGTGATGTCGGTTACTTCGACGCGGTCGCCACCAAGAACGGTGTCGAGCTGCAAGCCGCCACCGAAGTGGCCCTGACCAAGCTGGACTGCCTGACCGGTCTGCCGGATCTGAAGATCTGCGTGGCTTACGAAGGTGCCCACACCGAGAACCCGATTTGGCCGCAAACCGCTGCCCTGAAGCCGGTTTACGAGCAGATGGAAAGCTGGAGCGAAGACATCACCGGTTGCCGCACTTTCGAAGAGCTGCCGCGCGCTGCCCAGCAGTACGTGCTGCGTATCGAAGAGCTGCTCGGCGTACCGGTTCCGATGGTTTCCGTCGGCCCGGGCCGTGACGAGATGATCCTGCGCTAAGCCGCACCTCTTATCGTCAAACAAAAAACCGGCATCCCTGATGCCGGTTTTTTTTATGGCTGCCGTTTACCTTCTTGCCATGAAACCACCAAAAGGCTCAATTAACTCACCAATCGACCTCACCTTGAGTCGTTCTGCAACAAAATCCTGTCCCACCCTCGCTAAAGTGAACCCGTTACCACACGAGGAGTCACCCGATGAAATTGCTCAAACAGAGTGCCCTGTTGCCACTGCTCTGCCTGACGGCCATGCCAGCCTTTGCCATGACCCTGAAGAGCACGGATATTCACGAAGGCCAGCTGATGGCCAAACAGTTCAGCTTCAACGGCTTTGGCTGCAGCGGCGACAACCACTCGCCCCAGCTAAGTTGGCAGGATCTGCCGGCAGGCACCAAGAGTGTTGCCATCACCGCCTATGACCCCGATGCCCCTACCGGCAGCGGTTGGTGGCACTGGCTGGTGGTTAACCTGCCTGCCACCCAGAGCGAACTGGCCAGCAATGGCTCCGGCAAGCTCAAGCAGGGATTGGAGATCCGCACCGACTTTGGCAACCAGGGTTACGGCGGCCCCTGCCCGCCCGCAGGTCACGGCATGCACCGCTATCAGTTCACCGCCTGGGCCCTGCCCCATGATCTCGAGGTGAAGGCTGATACCCCGCCCGCTATGGTAGGCTACATGCTCAACAGCATGGCGCTCGGCAAAGCCACCCTGACCGCCACCTTCGTCACCCCCTAGGAGCCAACCGGATGAGCACTCCCCTGCTGCAACAGAGCCACTATCTCGGGATCCGCCAGCAGCCCCTGCATCGGGTGCTCATCTATGCCCCGACCCTTATCTGGGTCACCCAGGGGAGCAAGCAACTGTGGTGGCGCGAGCGACGTCTGTCGTTTGACAGGGAGCGATGGCTGCTGATCCCGGCAGGCCACCAGCTCACCTTCGTCAATCAGCCGGAGCAGGGCAAGTTTCGCTCCCACGCCATCACGCTGCTGACGCCACCACCGCCGGAGTGGCTGGCCGAGTCAGCCCCTTCCCACGCCGATCAGGAGGAACCCGCCGTCAAGGTCACCCCCGGGCTCGCCTTCTGCTTTGAACTCATCAGCACCATGGCCGAACGGGGACTGAGCGAGGCGACCCAGGCCGAATGACTCCCCCAGCCGCTTTGCCGCTCGCTTCAAACAGGAGTTCGGCCTGACGCCCCACCAATACCTGCACACCTGCCCTGCCAGATTGGCGAGCAACGACAAGTAAAACATTACTTAAAACCAATTCTATGTAACCTGATGTAACCCGGTGATCCCGCTCACATTGCCACCTCTTCAGAGTGTGATCTCGCGCCAGCGCTCCCTTTTCCCTTGCCATACAATGGCTACCGAACACCTTTTCACTAAAAATAAGCGTAAAAATCTTCCTTTTAACCTACATAAACGGAATTGGAGCGAGCGATGTTTCGTAAAACTTTACTCTCGGTAGCCCTCGGCACCGCCCTGTTCGGACTGACTGCCTGCAACGATAACCAGACAGAGAGCAGCACAGTCGCCAAACCGGAGCAGGCCATCCAATACAAGGACGTGATCGACCGTCGGGGAACACCGACCCAATTCCGCGACTTTGACAGCTACTCCAACCTCAAATACAACCCGCTGCTCGATCTGGGGGCATGGCACGGTTTCCTGCTGCCTGCCAGCGACAAGGAGTGGGGGGGCTTTACCGGCCCCATGGTCATCTCCGAGGAGTACAGCCTCTTCTTTGCCAGCGAGCTGGACAAGCTCACCCTGAGCGATGCGAGCGGCCGCCCGTTCCCGCTCACCAGCGCCCGCAAGCAGGAGGCGTACGCCATTCCCGGTGCGCTGGTGCAACGCTTCGAGTTCGAGCCCTTCACACTGGAGCTGGAGCTGCGTTATGGCGATGCCCGCACCGCCCTTATCCGCACCCGACTCATCAACCAGACCGATGCACCGCTCACCCTCAACCTCAACTGGCAGGGCGAGTTGCTCAATCAATGGGATGCCAAGGATACGATTGCCAGCAAATATCCAGGCTGGACACGCACCATCAGCGAGAGCGACAAAGGAATCGAATTCCAGTTCGGTAAACTGCGCAGCACCTGGAACATCATGCAGAGCGGCAGCGCCCGCTATCGAATCGACCGCACCCTGCCAAGTCGCACCACCCTCGACCAGAAGACACTGGGCTACCAAAGCGACGCCAGCATTACCCTGGCCGCCAAGGGGAGCGAGGATATCTACACCCTGCAGAGCTATCTCCACTCCGCAGATGACGCCAGCCGCCATCAGCAGAGCCGTCAGGCCCTGCTGGCCAACCCGGCCAGCTATTTTGCCGACTCCATCCGCCGCTGGGAGGGCTACCTTGCCAACGGTCTCTCCAATCA
Source organism: Aeromonas sp. 602200 (assembly GCF_049173895.1). Taxonomy (NCBI): domain Bacteria; kingdom Pseudomonadati; phylum Pseudomonadota; class Gammaproteobacteria; order Aeromonadales; family Aeromonadaceae; genus Aeromonas; species Aeromonas sp. 602200. The sequence continues at coordinate 253,252 of NZ_JAAKSL010000004.1, read as the reverse complement.
GGGTATCCCCGAGTCGGAGCGTCGCATCGCCGTCAAGGCGATGGAGACCCTCAATGGCAACTGGCGATCCCCGGCTGGCGCCATCCTCCACGATGGGGTAACCCCCTCCAATACCGCCCGCTGGTTCGACGGCGTCTGGGCCTGGGACAGCTGGAAGCACGCCTATGCCATGGCACACTTCAACCCGGAGGTCGCCAAGAACAACGTGCGCGCCATGTATGACTATCAGGTACAGCCGGATGATCCGGTACGACCGCAGGATGCGGGCATGGTGATCGACGCCGTCTTCTACAACAAGCTGGCGGATCGCGGTGGCGATGGCGGCAACTGGAACGAGCGCGATACCAAGCCGCCCCTTTCCGCCTGGGCCATCTGGGAAATCTACAGCGCCACCAAGGACAAGGCCTTTATCGCCGAGATGTATCCCAAGCTGCAGGCCTACCACGACTGGTGGTACCGCGCGCGGGACAACAACCGCAACGGCATCATCGAATATGGCGCCACCAAGCATGTGGAGCACAATGACGAGTACGGCAATATCACCTTCAAGGTGCAGTACTCCAACGGTATTCCCGCCGGGCTGGATCTCTCCAGCTGTACCAGTGAGGGGGATAGCTGGTATGCCTGCGCCGGTATGCCGCTCTATCAACAGGTGTTGAACGTGGGCGGTTACAGCGACATGGATATCGGTGCCCAGCACGGCGCCGGTTGGGAGTCCGGCATGGACAACGCCGCCCGCTTCGGCTTTATCGAACCGGGCCAGCTGCAACGTTATGCCGACAAGACCTATGGCGGAGATTTGGCCAAGGCACGTCAGGACTGGAACGTCGCCTTCTTTGAAAACCATCAGGACAATGGCGATTTGATCGGCTTCTCCATCGATCAGGAGTCGGTGGAGCTCAACGCCTTCCTCGCCAAAGAGAAACGCATTCTGGCAGACATGGCCGACCTGCTTGGCAAGCCGGACGACGCGAGCCGCTACCGCGATGGCGCGACCCAGCTGGCTGGTTACATCAACAGCTGCATGTTCGATGAGGCGTCAGGCTTCTATTACGATCGCCAGATTGGTCAGGGGGATGTTGCTGACGGCAACGGCTGCGTCGGCAAATTGCTGACTGCCCGCGGCCGTGGCCCGGAAGGGTGGAGCCCGCTCTGGGCAGAGGTCGCCGACAAGGAGAAAGCGGCGCGGGTGCGCGAGGTCATGCTCAACGCTCAGGAGTTCAACACAAAGATTCCGCTGGGCACAGCCGCGCTGACCAACCCGGCCTACGATCCCAATATCTACTGGCGCGGCCGGGTATGGCTCGATCAGTTCTACTTCGGGGTGAAGGGGCTGGAGAACTACGGCTACCGCAGCGATGCCGAAGCACTGGTCAACAAGCTGTTCAACAATGCCGAAGGACTGGCGGGCAGCGGCCCCATCCGCGAAAACTACAATCCGGAGACCGGCGCCATGCAGGGGGCCAGCAACTTCAGCTGGAGCTCGGCCCACCTCTACATGCTCTATCGCAACTTCCTCAAGCCACAGGAATAAGCCTCGAGAGAGGATGCCCCCTTCGGCTTGATGCATCAGGTGGCCTTGTAGAGTGTTGCCATACTGATTGAGCAAACTGAGCACTCGGGAAATATTGCTCAGGCGCTTGCTGCACCCCCGCAAAAAATGGTGATAGCGGGGGAATAAAAAACAACCCGGCACGAATACCGGGTTGTTTTTTTATCAGAGAGACGAACTCAGCTCTGGCCTTGCAGCGCCTGCTGCAACTCCTCTTCGCTCCAGATGGTAATGCCAAGCTCCTGTGCCTTGGCCAGCTTGGAACCGGCCGCTTCCCCCGCCACCAGCACATCGGTCTTGGCAGATACCGAACCCGCCACCTTGGCTCCCAGCGCCTGCAATGCCGCCTTGGCGTCGTTGCGCGATAAGGTGGTCAACGTACCGGTCAGCACGAAGGTCTTGCCGGCAAAGGGTTGCTCCGCGGCCTCTTTCTTCTCGATGGCCGGCCAGTGGATGCCGGCAGCCAGCAAGGCTTCCAGCACCTCCACGTTGTGGGGCTGACGCAGGAAGTAGTAGACATGCTTGGCCACCACATCGCCCACGTCGGCCACTTCGAGCAGCTGATCCACCGAAGCCGCGCGCAGAGCATCCAGCGTGAGGAAGTGGTTGGCAAGATTGAGCGCTGTCGCCTCCCCCACTTCACGGATCCCCAGGGCAAACAGGAAGCGCGGCAGGGTGGTGCTGCGCGCCGCATCGATGGCGGCTACCAGATTGAGGGCCGATTTTTGCCCCATCCGCTCAAGCCCGGCCAGCTGGATGGCATTGAGGCTGAACAGATCGGCGGGGGTCTTCACCAGTCCCTTGTCCACCAGCTGCTCGACAATCTTGTCGCCAAGGCCGTCCACATCCATGGCGCGACGGGCAGCAAAGTGCTTGATCGCCTCCTTGCGCTGCGCCTCGCAGAACAGGCCACCGGAGCAGCGTGCAACCGCCTCTCCTTCCAGCCGCTCCACTGCCGAGCCACACACCGGGCACTCGGTCGGGAAGAGGATCGCGCGGGCATCGCTTGGGCGCTGCGCCTCCACCACGGCGACGATCTGCGGGATCACATCCCCTGCCCGGCGCACGATCACGGTATCGCCAATCATCACGCCGAGGCGCTCAATCTCGTCGGCGTTGTGCAAGGTGGCGTTGGAGACAGTCACGCCGCCGACAAACACCGGCTTGAGCTTGGCTACCGGGGTCACGGCGCCGGTGCGGCCGACCTGGAACTCGACGTTCTCAAGCTCTGTCATCTCCTCCTGCGCTGGAAACTTGTGGGCGGTCGCCCAGCGCGGGGCGCGGGCCACAAAGCCGAGCTCATCCTGCAGGGCGATGGCATCCACCTTGTAGACCACGCCGTCGATCTCGTAAGAGAGCTCACCACGGCGGGCCAGAATGTCGTCGTGGAACGACTGACAACCGGTGGCCCCCTCTTTGAGCTTCACCTCGGGACTAAGCGGCAGCCCCCACTCCTTGAGCTGATTGAGGCGACCAAAGTGAGAGTCACCGAGCAGCTCGCCGCCAACACCGACACCGTAAGCATAAAAGCTCAGGGGACGGCTGGCGGTGATACGTGAATCGAGCTGACGCAGGCTGCCGGCGGCGGCGTTGCGCGGGTTGACGAACACCTTCTCGCCTGCGGCCAGCGCCTTGGCGTTCATCGCCTCGAAACCGGCCTTGGGCATAAAGACTTCGCCACGCACTTCCAACCGCTCGGGCCAACCAGAGCCCCGCAATGCGAGCGGAATGGCCTTGATGGTACGCACGTTCTCGGTGATCTCCTCACCGGTTGCGCCATCGCCCCGGGTGGCCGCCTGCACCAGCTGACCATTTACATAGAGCAAGCTCACCGCCAGACCATCGAGCTTGGGCTCGCAGCAGAAGGTGAAACGCACGTCACGCTTGAGGCGATCGCTCATCCGTTGTTCGAACGCCTGCAACTCTTCGCTGCTAAAGACGTTATCCAGACTCAGCATGGGGATCTCGTGGCGCACCTGTTTGAAGGCGGTCAGCGGCTGACCGCCGACCCGCACACTCGGCGAAGCCGGGGTTTTCAGCTCGGGGTGGTCAGCCTCCAGTGCGATCAATTCGCGCATCAAACGGTCGTATTCGGCATCCGGCACTGTGGGGTTATCCAACACATAGTACTGGTGACCATATTCGGTAAGCAGTTCACACAATTGACGGTGGCGGGAGAGGGTGTCGCTCATGAAAAAGTCTCGAAGTGTGATTGAACATACGGCCGGGGTAGAAACAAAAATGCGGTACCTGGGTACCGCACTTTTTCTTCACTCGACCCGCATGGCGTATTAGTCGCGACTGGCCTCGTAGGCAGCCAGCTCGTGACGGTAACGGGCAATGGTCTCGTCGCTCAGCGGGCTGCGATCCATATCGGTCAGCATGGCATCGAGATCGCTGGCCAGCTGATCGGCAGCCTGCAGCATATCCTCGAAGGCAAACGCGGCATTGCTGCGCAGCGGCAGTTGCATGAACAGGGAGACACCCGGCGTGGTGAACTGCTCCATCCGGTACGGGTTGAAGGTACCCGGCTTGACCATGTTGATCATGGAGAAGAGCACTTCACCCTTGCCGTTGGGATCTTCGTGACGGTGGAAAATATCCATCTCGCCAAACTTGAAGCCCAGCGCCATCAGGGATGAGAGCAGGGTCGCACCTTGCAAGTCGTGACCCGGACGGCCCATCAGGTTGATGACATAGACATCCTGCCAGATCTTCTCGACCGGCTGGGGCGCCATGCGCGGCTCTTCCACCACAGGAGCAGGTGCCACATAGGCCGGCTCTTCATAAACAGGCTCGGGAGCCATATGGCGGGGCTGCGGCTGATATTCCGGCTCGGGAGCACGCACCGGTTCGGCACGAACGGTGTCGGCGGTACGGACTGTCTCTGCACGGGCACCAAAAGTCGGGGCGGTCGCGTAGGCGGGCTCGACCAGCGGCTCGTCGTCCAGCGACTGCATCATGGGCTCGCGCTGGGGACGGGAACGGTAGACCGGGGTACGACGATTGACCTGAGCAGGTTTGCGCACCGGCGCGGCGGGCGCCTCGTCGATCTCCTCGGGCAGCGGTTCGTCGAACGCTTCCTCCTCTTCATAGACAGGAGGCGGCGGAACCGGGCGGGCAGCAGGCTTGCGCACTACGGGCGGCGGCAGATCGTCCTCGTCATCTTCATCATCAAAGGCGGGGACGGCAGGGCGACGACCGAGTTCCGGCTGGCGGCTCTCTTCACTGCGCAGCTTGGGCTCGGCACGACGGCCACCACTGACCACGCGTACCTGGCCGATGCCATCGCTGTCGAAGGCATCGTTATCACGATCCCGCGACTTGGAGTCCATCCGTCCAATCGGTTTCTCTTTGATCGGTGCCTGACGATTCTTTTTGTTGCTCCACAACCCGTGAATGAGCAATGCCGCAATAGCAATACCGCCCAGGGCAACCAAGATGTAACGCAATTCCTGCATTAGCTGCTTCTCTTTCTAGTTTTGCTCAGCCAAAGCGACGGCTTCACCGATATCGACCGACACAATGCGAGAAACCCCGGGCTCTTGCATCGTGACGCCAACCAGCTGCTCAGCCATCTCCATGGAGACCTTATTATGACTGATGTAAACGAACTGTACTGTGCTCGACATCTCTTTGACAAGAGAACAGAAGCGACCGACGTTCACTTCATCGAGCGGTGCATCCACCTCATCCAGCAGACAAAAAGGTGCTGGGTTGAGTCTGAAGATGGCAAAAACCAGCGCAAGCGCGGTTAACGCCTTCTCCCCCCCGGAAAGCAGGGCAATGGTAGCATTCTTCTTACCCGGAGGTCTCGCCATGATGCTCACTCCGGCCTCCAAAAGATCATCGGAGGTAAGCTCAAGCCAGGCACTGCCCCCACCGAACACTTTCGGAAACAGGGATTTTAAATCTTCGTTGACCTTATCGAAAGTGTCCCGGAACCGTATTTGTGTCTCTTTATCAATTCTTTTAATGGCTTGGCTCAAGGTTTCCAGCGCTTGCTCGAGATCCTGACACTGATTTTCAAGATAGGTTGCCCGGGTTTTCGCCTCTTCGTACTCCTCCAGCGCCGCCAGGTTGATGGCGCCGAGCGCCTCCACTTGCCCCTCCAGAGTTTGGATCTCCTGCCGCAGCTTGCTGCGATCTGCTGCGATCAGCACCGCCTGATCGAGATCCACCAGTCGAATCCCCAGCTCTTCGAACTGCTCGTGCAGCCCCTGTCGACGGGTGAGGTTGCGTTCGCGCTCAAGACGCAGGGTTGCCAGCTTCTCCTGCAACGTCACCAGCTGCTTGTGATCGGCACTTCTGGCCTGTTCCAGCTCACCCAACTGGCGCTCCAGCTCCGCCAGCCGTTGATGGCAGGCGAGCTGCTGCGCCTCCAGATTGCGCTGCTCGGCCAGCAGGGGCGCCAGATCCGGCACGGCCTCGCTATCCGGCCCTTTCAGCCCGGCCAGCTCCAGCCCGAGCCTCGCCAACTCCTCTTCGCCCAGGGTAATGAGTTGGCGCAGATTGCCCAACTCCAGTTGCAAACGCTGGCAGGTCGCTTGTTGCTGCTCGCGGCGCACACGGGCCTCGTCGACCGCCCGCTCGCAGCGGGTCAGCAGCTCCTGCGCGACCTGCAACCCTTGTGTCAGCGGCTCCCCCTGCTCCTGCAACTCGGCAAGGCGCGCCTCATCGAGTTCCAGTTGTTCACGGGCGCTGGCCAGTCGCTCAGCCTCTTCGGCCTGCTCCTGATCGAGCCGGATCAGCTCTTCGCCAAGCTGACCGAGCCGCTGCAACCGCTCCTGCCGCTGACCCTGTTGCAGGCTCCAGGCTTCGCGCAGTTGCTGCCATTTCTGCTCTTGCTCGCGCAAGGTTCGCTGCGACAACTCCTGCGCGCTGGCAAGCTGGGCACGCCGGGCATCGGCAGCCACAAGTTGCTCACTCAGCTGTGCCAGCCCCTCGGCAACCCTCTCCTGCTCGGTATGCAACCGCTCACGCTCACCGAGCAGCGCCATGGTGCCAAGCGCCGCGCCCTGCCCCAGATCTGCCCAGTTTGGCCCCAGCCAGTCGCCAGCAGGAGTCAGTACCGACTCACCGGCCGCAAGGCTTGGCTGGCGGGCCAATGCGGCTTCCCGGCTCTCCACCAGCCAGATGGCGTTGAGGAAGGCAGGAATATGCTCACCACCCAGTTGCGCCGCCAGCGTACCGGCAACCGCCGGTTGCGCCGGGCCAATCCAGAGCCCCTCTTGCGCCAGATTGCACTCGTCCGCCGGCGTTGCGGTGAGCCAGCGACCCAGCACCTTGTCGAGCGCCGGTGCCCATTCGGGGGCAACCTGCAGTCGATCCGCCAGGGTCGCCCCCTCCATCTGTTCGCCGAGGATCTGATCCAGGGTCGCCAGCCGCGCCTCCAACTCCCGCTGCAGGCTCAACTGCTGGCCATGCTGCTGCTTGAGTTGTTCATGGGCGTCGACCGCCTGCGCCAGCTGCTCGGTCAGCTCGCCATTGGCCGCCCGCGTCAGCTCCAGCTCACCACTCAGGGCATCGAGGGCAGGTTGCAGATCATCGGCCTCAGCGCCGAGGGGTCCCGCGCGTTCATCTTCCAGCTTGAGGCGCGCCAGCCGGGTCTTGGCCTGCAGCTCCTGCAAACCACCCAACCGGGTACGGGTCTGGTTGAGCTGCCCCTGCACCCCGGCCAACTGTTGCTGCCACTGCTGCTGGCGCAAGCGAGCCTGCTCCAGCTGCTCGCTGGCCTGCTGGCGGGCCTCCTGCTGCTCGGTGAGCAACTGCTCACACTGCTCCAGCCGGGCGCTCTCCTGCTCGGCGCGCAATACCCCTTCGGTCAGTTGATCCTGCTGGCTGGCAAGCTGCGCCTTGCGGGTGGCGATCCGCTCACCGAGCGCCTCTGCACGGGCCTGCCAGTCGCGCCCCAGTTCACTCTGGTGCAGTTGCTGTTGTTCGAGGCGAGCGATAGCTTGCCCACCGAGAAAAATCTGTTGCTGACGGCTCGCCTGCTCGGCTTGCGCCTCTTGTCTGGCAACCGACAGGGTGACGTGGCGCCCCTCATCGGCGGTGCGCTTGGCATCGAGCGCCGCCAGCGCCTGCTCGGCCTGCGCCAGTTCGGTTTTGGCCTCGCCAAGGCGCGTCTCCAGCGCCCACAACTCGGAGCCAATCAGCTCGGCGCGAGCGGCGCGCGAACGACTCTTGAGCTGTTTGTAGCGCTCGGCCGTTTCGGCCTGGGCTTTGAGGTGCTCAAGGCGCGAACCCAGCTCGCCGCGAATATCGCCGAGGCGCTCCAGGTTCTCCTGAGTGTGGCGAATGCGCTGCTCGGTCTCGCGGCGCCGCTCCTTGTAGCGGGAAACCCCGGCGGCCTCTTCCATAAAGAGCTTGAGATCGGCCGGACGTGACTCCACCAGTCGGCTGACAGTGCCCTGCTCGATGATGGCGTAGCTGCGGGGGCCAAGACCGGTGCCGAGGAAGAGGTCGGTCACATCCTTGCGGCGGCACTTTTGACCGTTGATCTGATAGTGGTTGGAGCCGTCGCGCAGCACTTCGCGACGCACCGAAATCTCGGTAAAGCGGCCGAACTCACCGGGCACCCGGTTGTGGGGATTGTCGAACACCAGCTCGACCGAGGCGCGCCCGTGCGCACTGCGATTGATGGAGCCGTTGAAGATGACATCGGTCATGTTCTCGCCGCGCAGATGGCGGGCGGAGCTCTCCCCCAGCACCCAGCGCACCGCGTCGATGACGTTGGATTTGCCACAGCCGTTGGGGCCCACCACGGCGGTCATGTCTGCCGACAGTTCGATGCGGGTCGGCTCGACGAACGACTTGAAGCCGGCGAGTTTGATCAGTTTCAGACGCATGGCGACCTGTATCAGTGGCTAAATAAAGAGGATGCGGGCAGGTGACTTTACCAAATCCAGACCCGGCTTTGTTTGTAATATGCAGGCATCATCCCCATTCAATGCCCGATTTTCAGTCGCCACGGCACGAAATAAGGAATAGTCGGCGACTTTACCAAATCAAAGGCTTGTTTGTAATATGCTGGCAGTTCTCCCATGCATAGATGGAGCTCACATGAGCCAATCACCCCATATGGTCAAAGATTCAATCAGCGGTGCAGACTACTTTCTGCGCGGGTTTTCCCTTATTCGCCAACCGGGCATCCGCACCTTTGTGCTGATCCCCCTGCTGGTCAACTTCGTGCTGTTTGCCGGGGCCTTCTATGCCCTGTTGCTGCAACTGGACGGCCTGTTCGCCTGGCTCCATCAGCAGATCCCCGCCTGGCTCGACTGGCTGGACTACCTGCTGTGGCCCATCGCCCTCATCACCATCCTGGTGGTCTTCTCCTTTATCTTCAGCTCGGTTGCCAACTGGGTAGCCGCCCCCTTCAACGGCCTGCTGGCGGAGAAGGTGGAGCAGATCCTCACCGGTCAGCCCGCCAATGACAGCGGCATGCTGGATATCGTCAAGGATGTGCCACGCACCTTCGGCCGCGAATGGACCAAGCTGAAGTATTACCTGCCCAAGGCCATCGGCTGCCTGATCCTGTTTCTGATCCCTGTGGTGGGCCAGACCCTGGCGCCGGTGCTCTGGTTCCTGTTCAGCGCCTGGATGATGGCGATCCAGTATGTGGATTATCCGTTCGACAACCACAAAATCGACTTCATCACCATGCGCGATGCCTTGAAGCAGCGCCGCGGCAAGTGCCTCAGCTTCGGCGCTCTGGTGACCCTCTTCTCCGCCATTCCGGTGGTGAACCTCTTCGTGATGCCAGTCGCCATCTGTGGTGCCACCGCCATGTGGGTCGATCACTACCGGCAGGAGCAGTTGGGGCGCTAACCCTTGAACATTGATTAGAAAAAGGCACCCGAAACGGTGCCTTTTTCGCATTTAGCATGAATTAAATTAATGCATGCATTCGATAGCTTGTCCCATATGGCACGAGTTGGTAGGATTCTGGCCTTTCTCGTTCCCTGGGATATCTCATGTTACATGCACTCTTCTTGGTGGGCCTGGTGGCCGAAGGGATGACCGGCGCGCTGGCCGCGGGTCGGCGACGGATGGATCTGTTTGGTGTGGTGATCATCGCCTCGGCGACGGCCATCGGTGGTGGCACCATCCGCGATGTGCTGCTCGGCCACTATCCGCTGCTCTGGATTGAACATCCGGAATACGTGCTGCTGGTTGCGGCAGCTGCGATGGCGGGTGTGGTCTCTGCCCCCCTGATGCGCTACCTCGGCAAGCTGTTCATGGCCCTTGATGCCCTGGGGCTGGTGGTCTTCTCCATCTTCGGTGCGGCCCGGGCGCTGGATATGGGCCACGGCGCCGGAATTGCCTGCATCATGGCGGTGGTGACGGGGGTCTTTGGCGGTGTGCTGCGGGATCTGCTCTGTCAGCGGATTCCGCTGGTGTTTCGTCGCGAGCTCTATGCGGCCATTTCGCTGATCACCGCAGCCCTTTACTGTCTGGCGCTGGATCAGGGCTTGCCGACAAACTGGGCCGCGTTCGGTTCCATCGGGATCGGCTTTGTACTGCGGCTGCTGGCGGTACGTTTCAAGTGGGGACTACCCACCTTCAACTACCAGTACGCGACCCACTGAGTACGCCAGCTTCTGGCGAGGCGGGTTGGATTGCGAGCAACAAAAAAGCGCCCGAGCGGCGCTTTTTTCATGGACGTTCTGCGACTCAGTTAATCCCTTCCGAGCTGAAGAAGGTCGCCTTGTCGGCGATAAAACGGATCTTGATGTTCTTCCCTTCCCCACCCCAGAGGCAGCTGGTGGTGCCCAGCGCATCATCACAGCGCTCCGCCTTGCCCAGAATGGTGCTGGCCTCGGCGTAACTCATCCCCATCTTCAACTGGTCGTAATTTTCACGGTTGAGCTTGCTGCAACCAGTCAACAACAGGGCGATCAGGCCGCCAATCACTATCTTTTTCATCGCTATCTCCTCTCTGGTGGAAAGAGCTTGGCAGCTTGCCAACCCCTTTACCAGCTGCGCACCGGGCCAGTATCGAGGTGAACGAAGTTGTCACGGGGATAGTAACCAACCCCACCCACCTTGAGCTGAAGCGCCGCCTTGCGCAGATGGGCCAGCTGTACGCCGGGGATCCGCACATCCACCGCCTGCCCCAGGGTGTGGTAGCTGTGCTTAGCCACGCCGCGGCTCTTGTGGCGCTTCTGACGATTGGTCGCCGGGGCGCGATAGCCGGAGATCAGCTGGATTTCGCTGCGCCGGCCCAGCTTGTGCTGCAACAGAAACAGTTGATCAAAAAGCTTCTTGTCGATGTTGAACACTTCATTGCGCCGGTAATCGCGGAAGATGTGATTGAGTTCGGCCAACCCGTCGCTCAGATAGTGGCCATTTTCCCAATAGCTGGCGCGCACCCGCTCGCCAGTATTGAGATTGAAGAAACTGAGTTCACGCCCGGTGGTACTGCGGCTGGCCAGTGCAGGGAAGGAGATCAGCGAGCTGCCCAACAGGCAACCGGCTCCCAGCAACAGGCGACGTCGACTTATCTCTTGTTCCAGCATAAGGGGTTCGTCCATCGCAGATTCAAGCGAAAATAGTTGAATAAGATCACTGATTGAATGTGATACAGGCGCTTGAAACTACCCTCCGGCGGGGGGCCCTGTCAAACCTCAATCGCCCATAGAAAAGCCCGGCACAGGCCGGGCTTTTCACTCTGTGGCAGGGATCACAGCAGGCGGCTCTGGAAACTGACCCGATCAAATCCGTAGATATCGTTGCGCAGTTGCTGGCGACCATTTTCGTCGATCCAGCTGCTCCAGTAGACGGTAAAGACCGGGATAGGCGTGGTGAGCGGCAACCATTTGGTCTGGCTCTCCTTGAGGATATTGGCCACCTTGTCCGGCTGATAGCGGGAGTCCGCCAACAACAGCTCGGCCAGATCGTCCGCATGTTCCACCCGGATGCAGCCCGAACTGAAGGCGCGCGCCCCCTGTTCGAACAACGCCTTGCGCGGGGTGGAGTGCAGATAGATGGCGTCATTGTTGGGCAGGTAGAACTTGTAGCGCCCCAGAGCATTATGATCCCCCGGCTTTTGCCGCAGGCGATAGGGGAAACCGGCGGCCAGCGCCTGATGCCACCCCTCTTCGGTGAACTGGACCGGATTGCCCTCGCTGTCGATCACCTCGAACTGCTCGCGACTCAGATAGGCGGGATCGCGACCCAGCTTGGGCAGGATGTCCTTGCTCAGGATAGAGCGCGGCACATGCCAGGAGGGATTGAGCACGATGGAGCGAATTTCACTGGCCAGAATGGGGGTGGCCCGCTGCTCCTTGCCGACGATGACCCGGCTGGTAAACACCTCGTTGCCGGACTCCACCACGCTCAGACGGTAGTCGGGAATATTGACCAGCACGTAGCGGCCACCGGCGAGCTGATCCACCAGATCGCGACGCCACAGGTTACGCAGCAGCAGGCTGGCGCGCACTTGCGGGCCGGTATTGAGCCAGGAGCGGGTCTGACGGCCGATAATGCCGTCCGCGGTGAGACCGTGACGACGTTGAAACTGCTTGATGGCCTGCTCGGTATCACCATCGTAAATCTGATCACCATGGCTCGGGGCGCTGTCGCCCAGCTCGTTGAGCATAGCGCGGATTTGGCCGAGCTCGGCGGAGCTCTCTCCGGCACGCAGGGTCGGCATATCGAGGGTTGGCCACTTGCTGGCCATCGGCATCGCCAGCAGTTTGTGCACCTTGGCCCGCACCGCCTCGTATTCCGCCACCTGAGGGCGCAGGGATTTCACCTGGGTGAGCAGGTCATCATCGCTGGGTTGGGTCACTACAGGGCGGTTCAAATCGAGCTTGAGGGTCTTCATCTGCTCGCGCGAGACCAGATCCATCCCCCGCCAAGCGTGCTGGAAACGGCTCAGCTTGGTAAAAATGTCGTCATAGATGGCACCACGCTTATCTGCAGGGGTGGCCTGCAGACGCTTCCACAGCGTGAAAAAATCGGGATGCAGCTGGGCAAGCACAGCCTCTTGCAACTGCTGCTCCAGCTCGATACGGGCCTGTTCGGCCTGACTGCCCTGATACCAGTCGTGTCCGGTTTCACTGGCCGCCACCACAACTTGTGCTTCGGTCGCATGTACCGCGCCAGCGGGCAAACATCCCAGCCACACCAGATTGGCAAGGGCCAGCCAATACTTCATCCCCATGGGTACCTCAAAACGGTTTGTTCACTCTGTCGGGCCTGACAAGCAGACCCGATACTCAGGCCGCTCATGATGCGTGAACGGCCAATACTTTGCTAGCGCCCGGGGGCATAACGCAGCCAGATAATGTCATACGCATCTGTCTCCTTGAACCGCGCCAACGCCTGATTAAATTGTTGCAAGAACTGCGGCGAAAAGCTGCGCTTGCCCAACATAAAGAAGCTTGGCGATTCAGATACCACCATGGGGTGACTGGTGAACAGACCGCTCATCCCCTCCTTGTTAAGGGCGCTGGGGGTAGCCAGCATGTCACCGAGGAAACCGTCGATCCGACCGCGGGCCAGCTTCTCAAAATTTTGCTGGTCGCTCACCGCACTCACCTGTTTGGCATAGCGAGCGAGCAGCGACATCACTTCCTCACCATAGAAGTACTCTTTGGTGACGCCGAGGGAGTAACCACTGGCCAGCCAGCTCGCCAGATCCTGCTCGGGATAGTGGCTGCCCTTGCGGATCCACAGCAAAGTGCGCCCCGGGTTGTAGGAGTCGGAAAACCAGGCATAACGTGCGCGTTCATCATTGATATTCGCCTCCATCGCCATGTCTATCTCGCCATGCTCCATTTCGTGCAGTACCCGCTTCCAGGGCAGCTCCACATAATGGACCTTGCAGTGCATGGAAGTGAGCACAGCCGTCAGCACCTCGGCGGCATAACCGCGCACCTCTTGCGGTGAATCGGCTTCGTAATAATGGTAGGGGGGCCAGTTATCGTAACCGACCTGAATGGGCTCGGGACACAGGGCCTTGGCCAATGCCATTGGCGCCCATAATCCAAGCAACAGACAGCAAGAGATCCACTTCATATGTCATCCTTGACGAATAAGTGAGTCATCATAAATCGCCCCCTGCAAAATGGCGATAGAGGCCAGATGACTATCGCATCCGCTAGAAAATGACGCAGCAAAGCACGTCTATTTGCCAATTGCTCCGCCGGAGCGCCACTGGCAACCTGCACCCCGCCAGACCTGTTTAACCGGGAAACAGCAACGTTTGGAACAGGGGTAAAAAGGGGTTAATATGTGACCAAATATTTTTTTGTGATCCACTATGCTTTTTTTGCAATTGGATTAGCATATGCGCGACATCGGCCTACCCATTCTGTCAGGCATAGAGAGTGATATGACGTACAAAAAGTTCGGTTTTTTGACTGCCATTCTGGCGTTAAGCGGTTTTTATCTTTACACCCTCTATCTGGCTGCTCACCCCAACGTGAGCCTGGCCTACAAACTCTATTATCTGGAAGGCAAGACCCGCTTCTGGGAACACAACTCCAGCATGACCTATCAGCCGGGTAACGAGCTCAATCTGACCAAGCCGAGCCGCTTCCTCTCCAGCGAAGGCTGGGCCAAGAAGCCGAGCGATGACGGTACCCTGCTCAGCGGTCAGGGCGGTCTCTACTTTGTGCTGCCCAAGCAGGCGGCCAATCCGGATCAGCTTACCGTACAGGCTCGCATCAACAGCCCGGAAGCCGGCGCTCTGTTGAAAGTGGCGCTGGGTCACGACTTCACCACCACGGTGAAACTGGCCAAAGCGGGCATCAACGAAATCCGCCTCAGTCTGCCCGGTGACTCGCTCACGGCAGATCCCAAGCGCCCCAATTTTCTGGCGCTCTCGGCACCTACTCCCATCAATGTGCAGTCGGTACGTTTGACCGTAGCCCAGTGATCCTTGCCCCGAATACCATTTTATAAAAACAACTATCCCAAATAAGGACGTTCTTATGTCGCATCCAGATTTTCGACTCTCTCTGGTCGTTCCCGTTTACAACGAGGAAGAGAGCATCGATGCCTTCATCAACGCGATAGACAACGAACTGGCCCCGCTGAAAGACCAGCTTGAAATTGTATTCGTCAACGATGGCAGCCGTGACAGCACCCGTGAAGTGGTCGAGCAGGCCATCGCCCGTGACCCGCGCGTGACCCTGGTCAACCTGGCACGCAACTTCGGTAAAGAAGCCGCCCTGACCGCTGGTCTGCATCAGGCCAAAGGGGATGCCATCGTGCCGATGGACGTGGATCTGCAAGATCCTCCTGCCCTGATCCTGGAGTTCGTCAAACTGTGGCAGACCGGTGACTATGACACCGTCTACGGCATCCGCGTCGATCGCAGCGCCGATACCCCGATGAAGCGCCTGACTGCCGGTGGCTTCTACCGCTTCTTTAATGCGCTCTCCACCAGCACCAAGCTACCGGAAAACGCCGGTGACTTCCGCCTGATCGACCGTCGCGTGGTCGAGGCGATCAAGCTGCTGCCGGAGCGCAACCGCTTCATGAAGGGTCTGTTTGCCTGGGCCGGTTTCCGTGCCGTTGGCGTCCCCTACGAGCGCCCGGCCCGTCACGCCGGTGAAACCAAGTTTAACTACTGGAAACTGTGGAACTTCGCCCTCGACGGTCTGCTCAGCTTCTCCAGCTGGCCGCTGCGGGTCTGGAGCTATGTGGGTGTCGGCGTCTCCTTCGTCGCCTTCCTCTACATCCTCAAGATCGTGACCCAGGTGGTTTTCTTCGGCATCGACGTACCCGGTTACGCCTCCCTGATGTCCGTAGTGCTGTTCCTCGGCGGTATCCAGCTGCTGTCGCTCGGCATCATCGGCGAGTACATCGGCCGCATGTTCGTGGAAGTGAAACAGCGCCCGGTCTACCTCATTGAAGGGGTCTATGGCCAGTATGCCAAGCAGGATGCGGCCAAACCGCAGAGCGCTGACAGCAACCCGCAAGAGCAGCAGGAGCAAGCGCCTCAATGATCTCCCGCGAGGAATTCTGGCGGCTGGTACGTTTCGGTTTTGTCGGCGGGGGAGCTACCCTCGTCGACCTTGGCACCTCCATCGCACTGTTTCATACCTGGCCCACCATCTCGGAGCACCTGGTTACCACGCTGGCTTTTGCCATCGCGTTCTGGTTCTCCTTCTTTGGTCACCGCTACATCACCTTCCAGAAGCAGGGAGCCGCCAGCAAGTTTCTGCTGGTCGCCCTCTTCTCGCTGGCGGTGCGTAACCTGATCCTGAGCGGCCTGCTGTTTGCGGGGCTCTCCGGTCTGCTGCCGGTGGTCATCGCCACCCTGACCGTTACCGTCCTCACTTACGTTCTCTCTCGCGTCTGGGTTTTTGCCTGATGAATGATATGACCAATACTGCCCCGCTAACCGGGGCTGCACTCCCCTATCGCCCGTCACTGCGCATCAGCGGTCGTGACTGGCTGATGATCATCGCCGCCTTCATGCTGAGCCGGGTGGCGCTGTATGGCATGGGCTACTTCGGTGTCCAGCTCTATGGCTCCCCCGACATCGGCCCGCTGCAGGCCTATTGTCAGTTCGACTGCGTCTGGTTCCAGCGCATCATCGAGAACGGCTACGATCTCTACCCCCGCTGGCTGAGCAAGGGCAATGCGGCCAACTGGGCCTTTATGCCGCTCTACCCGATGGTCTCCGGTGCCATCTCCAACCTGTTCAATGTCGAGAGCCTGATCGGCCTCATCATTGTTACCAATATCTCCTTCTTCGCCAGCCTGCCGCTGATGCTGCTGGTGCTGCGGCAGCTCAAGCTGGGGGATGATACCGCCCGCTTCGGCGTCTGGCTGCTCGCCTTCTCCCCCTTCTCCGCCTACTTCGTCTCCGGTTATACCGAGTCGACCTTTATGGCGCTGATGCTGGGGATGTTCCTGTTCGCCTATCGGGAGCAGTGGCTGATGGTGGCCGTGCTGGGGGTCTGTATCTCCGCCACCCGCAACCTGGGGGTGATGATGGTCTTCCCGGTGCTGATCCTGGCGCTGCAAGCTTACGGCTGGCGGGAATTTTTCCGCTTTACTGAGCGCGCCTTCAAGGTGGTGTTCACCCTCTGGATGATCCCGTTTGGCCTGTTCGCCTACATGGTCTACCTCTATCATCTGACCGGCGATGCCTTTGCCTTCAAGCACATTCAGGTGGCCTGGGGTCGCTACATGGACAGCCCGCTGGACTGGTGGCTGAGCGGTTTCGAGCTGGGCGGCCGCAAGGCTTACCTCTCCATCATGGTGATCTTCGGCTGGTGTCTGAACGGCTACCTGTTCAGCCAGAAGCGCTGGGCGGAAGCGACCCTGATGTTCATCTGCTGCACCATCCCGCTGATGACCGGCCTCAACGCCATGCCACGCTACATGTTCGGGCTCTACCCGACCCTGCTGGCCATCATTCTGCTGACCCATCGCTGGCCCGCCATCCGCCCTGCTGTGCTCTGCATCAGCGGCATGGTGGCTTCCTTCATCGCGGTGGCCTTCGTCAACTTCAAGTTCTTCACCGTCTGATGTGACGACAATGCCTGATACACCAAATGCCGGTCACCTGACCGGCATTTTTTATGGCCGCTATTTTTATCGACAAAGCATCCCACCACCTCCCCGTCACACTTTCCTCGGCTTGAAAACGTAACCATTTGAACTGAAGTCACAAATCGGCATTTTGCCGATCCAAGGCGCGCTTTGCTGCTCCTAGAATGGGCCCTTGTCCGAACTGCCCTGCTCAAGGAATGGCTTATGCGTCGTGCTCATCACTTATCCCCCCTCTGGCTTGCCCTGCTGGCCGCCCCTCTGTTCACCCCACAGGCGATGGCCGCCCCCGAGGTTCACCTCTATGTGGATGGTCAGCCGGTGGCGACTCCGATCGCACTGGACAAGGGCACGGTGGAGCTGACCCATCCCCTTGCCAAGGGGAGCCACCAGATCCGCATCAGCGACGCAGGCAACAGTTGCGGCACCAGCTTTGGCCCGAGCGAGAGCAAGCCGCTCCCCTTCGGCACCGCCCAGCCCATGGACAAATGCAGCAAGGATCACAGCTTTACCCTGCGGGTGATGCTGGCAGGGGAGTATCAATTCACTTTCAACCCGGATACCCCCAGCCTCAAGGTGCTGCGGGCGACCAAGAAGAGCGAATTCAAACGCCAGCCACCAGAAGAGCCCTGCATCAGCTGGGATGGCGGCCCGGTCACGGTGTCGCTCAAAGGGGTCTGGCCCGACGGCACCCGACTGCGGGATGCCTACTCGAAACAGGAGGCGGTGGTCAAACAGGGCAAACTGACACTGACCCCGAGTAAAGAGAGCGGCGGCCTGCTGCTGCTCGAGCCGGTCAAGGCAGCCAAGCCAGCACCGTTCAGCTGGGATCAGGCGAGCGTCTATTTCCTGCTGACCGATCGCTTCCACAACGGCGACCCCGCCAACGACCACAGCTTCGGCCGCCAGAAGGATGGACAGGATGAGGTGGCCACCTGGCACGGCGGCGACTTCAAGGGGCTGACCGAGAAGCTCGACTACATCAAGAGCCTCGGCATGAACGCCATCTGGATCACCCCCATGGTGGAGCAGGTACACGGCTTTATCGGCGGTGGCGAGCAGGGCAACTTCCCTTTCTACGCCTACCACGGCTACTGGGCGCTCGACTTCACCAAAATCGACCCCAACTACGGCGATGAAGAGAGCCTGAAAACCCTGGTGGATGAGGCCCACAAGCGCGGCATGCGGATCATCCTCGACGTGGTGATGAACCACGCCGGTTACGCCACCCTCGCCGATCTGCAAGATCTCGGGCTCACCGAACTGACCCAGAACAGCAGCAAACTGCCAACCGTCTGGAACCAGTGGCGCCCGAGCGGCGGCCTCAACTGGCATGGCTACAACCAGTTCATCGACTATCAATCACCCGCGTGGAGCAAATGGTGGAGCGGTGACTGGGTGCGCGCCGGTCTGCCCGGCTACCCGCAGCCCGGCACCGACGATGTCACCGGCTCGGTGGCGGGGCTGCCGGACTTTCTGACCGAATCGGCCAAACCGGTAGGACTGCCGCCGTTGCTGGCCGCGAAAAAGGATACCCTCGCCAAGGCGCTGCCCGACGCTACCGTGAGCGACTATCTCATCGCCTGGCACACCGACTGGGTGCGCCGCTTTGGTATCGACGGTTTTAGGGCCGACACCGTCAAGCATCTGGAGCCCGAAGTGTGGGCCAAGCTCAAGCAGGCGGGCACCGCTGCACTCAAGGAGTGGAAAGCCGCCAACCCGGACAAGGCCCTCGACGCTCTGCCCTTCTATATGGTGGGAGAGGTGTGGGATCACGGGGTGGCCAAGGATTTCTGGTATCAGAACGGTTTCGATTCCCTGATCAACTTCGACTATCAGCGCGAGTTCGCACTGTCACAAGCCCAGTGCATGGCCAGCGCCGAGCCCACCTATGCCAGCTACGCCAGCCGCATCAATCAGGATCCCGAGTTCAACGTGTTGAGCTACATCAGCTCCCACGACACCAAGCTGTTCTTTGGCGACTATCAGGATGTGCCGCTACAGCGCCGGGTCGCCAACAGCTTTATGCTGCTGCCGGGCGGCATCCAGCTCTACTATGGCGACGAGTCCGGCCGGGGGCTCTCCAAAGATGGCGGAGTGTTCGATCAGGCGCTGCGCTCGGATATGAACTGGCAGGAGCTTGCCAGCGGCGACAAGGCCGAGTTGGTCAAGCACTGGCAGCAACTGGGCCAGTTCCGCGCCGCCCATCCGGCCATTGCGGCAGGCAGCCACCAGAAACTCTCGGATGCCCCCTACGCCTTTGTGCGGGAAAAGGGGGATGACAAGGTGGTCGTGGTCTTTGCCGGCCGGCAGCAGTAACCCTTAAGCCACATTGACCAGCAGCAGAGAGGGGAGCCACTGGCTCCCCTCTTTCATTTATCTATCTGCCACGGTTCACTGTGACTGGCGCGCTGCCACCGGCCACTGCAGGCGAGCTTTGACCAACATCTCTTGCCACAGGGGCCAGGCCAGCAGCGCCTGCTGATAGGTTCCGGCCTGACCGGGCAACAGGATGCCGTAGCTGGCCAGCCGGTAGGCCATCACCGCATAGAAGGCATCGACAATGCCCGCCGCGCCAAAGTAGAAGGGGCCCTGCGCCTGCGACCAGATCTCCTGCAAACGGGCCAGCTCGCCGACCGCCTCCACCGGGGGATCGATACGGGTTGGCGCCCCAAGAAAGAAGGGGAGCAGAGAACGGATCTGCCGAAATCCTGCATGCAACTCGGCGCAGAGGCTGCGAGCCAGTGCCCGCTCGGCCAGCGAAACAGGATAGAGCTGGCGGTCGGGACAGCGCTCGAGAACATATTCGGCGATGGCCAGCGAGTCGTGAACCCGCACGCCATCGTGTTCGAGCCAGGGCACCAGACCGGCCGGAGCCAGCTGCTTGAGCCGCGCCAGCGACTTGGCATCCTCCAGATCGAACACCTGCTCCTGCCACGTCAGCCCGCTCATGGCGAGCACCAGTGCCGCCCGCATCGCCCAGGTGGAGCCGGTGCCCACCGCCAATACCAAGGATCCCATCTGTTGCCTCCTGCATGAGTTGCCTGCGACCGGCCTGTCTGCCCTTGATGGCAAAACATCCGATGGTCGCTTCACATTTGCACACCGGCGGGTTTGACCCTCTTGGTGAGCGATGCTAGTTTGATTTTTCAAAACAATCAGTTAGCAACAATGTGAGCCATTAACCGAAATATGGACAGCCAATTTACCATCGTCATCGCAGATGACCACCCCCTGTTTCGGGGCGCCCTCTACCAAGCGGTGCACATGGCCATCAACGACGCTCAATTGCTGGAAGCGGACTCCATCGACAGCCTGACCAACCTGCTCGGCGAGCACCCCGAAGTTGACCTGTTGCTGCTCGATCTCAAGATGCCGGGGGCCAACGGCTTCGAGGGGCTGGCCCACCTGCGCGGCCAATATCCCGACCTGCCCATCGTGGTGGTCTCCGCCTCGGAAGATGCGGCCATCATCCAGCAGGTGTTGCGGCTCGGGGCGCTCGGCTTTATCCCCAAGTCGGTGCCGATGAAGGAGCTGGTCAACGCCCTCAATACGGTGATCGGGGGGGATAACTGGGTGCCGGAAGGCATCTCGCTCCATCCTGAATCGGAAGATGGCCCCGATTTCGCCAGCAAGCTGGCCAGCCTCACCCCCCAGCAGTACAAGGTGCTGATCATGCTGCGCGATGGCAGCCTGAACAAACAGATCGCCTGGGAGCTCAACGTCTCCGAGGCCACCATCAAGGCCCATATCACCGCCATCTTCAGAAAACTTGGTGTCAAAAACCGCACTCAGGCAGTCATCGCCCTGCAACAGCTCGATATCAAGGAGAGCTGAAACCCGCACGCAGTGACACGCGCGAGACGACATAGCCAGCCATGCTGGCTATTTGTTGCTCGACAATTAGCACGATCGTACTTTATGCTGCCAGCGCCAACGAGGAGAGAGTGATGAGCAAAGGGCGCCTGACCCGGGAAAACATTTTACAGACAGCCTTTGAGCAAGCGAGCCAGCAAGGGCTGGAGAGCCTGACCATCGGCTCGCTGGCCAGCGCCTGCGAGATGTCGAAAAGCGGCCTGTTTGCCCACTTTCAATCCCGCGACAACCTGCAGATCGCCGTGCTGGAGTACGCCGCCGAGGTGTTCCGGCTGCGGGTGATCCAGCCGGTTCGCCAGCAGGATCACCAGAGCCAGCACGACAAGCTGATCGCCCTGCTGCGCGCCTGGCAGGCGTGGAACCACTGCTTCGCCGGACGCTGCATGTTCCTCGATGCCTGGACCTCGGTGCAGGATGGCCATGAGCAAAAGAGCCAAGTGCAGCAAGCCGCCCGTCAACTGGTGCGCTTCTGGCTCGACTATCTGGCCCGTCAGGTAGTGCAAGGTCAGGCCGCAGGCGAGTGGCGACAGGAGATGGATCCCTGGCGCGCCGTTTACCGTCTCTATGGCCTCTATCTGGCGGATCAGGTGTTCAACGATCTCGAACTGTGTCAGGATCCGGCCCGCCACTTCTGGCCCGAAGTGGATGCTCTGCTCGCCAGCTGGCGCTGATGTTTTGGCATCCGTTCAACACGAATTTTTAAAAACCGGCAAAAAAGCACGACCGTTCGCACATAAAAACCACAGGATGACCATGAGCAGCAAGATCTACTTCAACACCCGCCGCTTCAGCCCGAGCAAATGGCTGCTGGGGATCGGCACCCGGTTGCACCACAGACTCGCCCCCACCCATGCCAAGCGCACCGCCAGCAAGTTGCTGCTCACCCCCCAGCGCAACCAGCGGGACAACGCAGCGCCAGCCGGTCTGGTCAAGCAGGCCGTCCATACCAGCGAAGGGGTATTGATGAGCTATCGGCTCGGTCAGGGGCCACTGTGGCTGCTGATGCATGGCTGGTCCGGCAGCGCCAGCCAGTTCTATCCGCTGATGAGCCATATCGCCGCGCAGGGTTTCACCGCCATTGCCTACGATCATCCGGCCCACGGCCAGAGCGCAGGCAACACTGGCCACCTGCCCCGCTTCGTGCGCGCCTTCGACGAGCTGGCGACCAAGCTGGCCAGCGAAGTAGGCCCGCTGCACGGGATCATCGCCCACAGCATGGGGGGCGCCATCACCCTCTCCAGCCGTCAGCCGGGTATCGATACCCTGCCGCTGCTGTTGATTTCACCGGTACTCGACTATGTGCCCCAGCTCTACGGCATGGTGGCGCGCTCCGGCTACTCCATCCGGCTGTTCGATGCGGTGGTCAAGGAGATTGAGCAGGAGTACCAGCACCCCTTGAGCACGGTCGATCCGCTGGGCCGACTCGCCAGTCGCAGCGGCGAGGCGATGATCGTGCACGACGAGGAGGACAGGTTTGCCCCGCACGGCGATTCCTTGCGGGCCAGTCAGGATGGTCATACCCGGCTGGTGAGCACCCGGGGACTGGGCCACGGTCGCATCCTCGCCAGCGCCCCGGTATTCGCCGCCTTCGATCAGCTGGCGCGGCCGGAAAATCCTCACCGCGCCCTTTGACATGGGGCCATGAAAAAAACGGGCGAGCGCCCGTTTTTATATTTGATACAGCGCCTTATAGTTAACTTGTCAGTGGGAGCATCCTTGTCAGAACACTATAAGGCGCCAGCATATGGCCAGACCCAATACAGCGTTGTTGCTCACCGGTGGCGGTGCTCGCGCCGCCTATCAGGTCGGCGCCCTCAAGGCGATTGCGGAGCTCTACCCGCGCAATCTCGGCATCCCTTTTCCCATCCTGTGCGGCACCTCGGCGGGGGCCATCAATGTCACTGCACTGGCCTGCTACGCCTCCTGCTTCCATCTGGGGGTGCGCAAGCTGGAGTGGGTCTGGCGCCGCTTCGAGACTCACCACATCTTCGATTTTCACCCCGGGCACCTGCTGTGGCGGTTGATGTACGAGGGGTCGGCGGGGCTGATCAATCCCCACACCAACCACGCCTTTCACCTCTTTGACAACGCGCCGCTGCACCGCCTGCTGGATCAGCTCATCGACTATCACCGCATCGATGACAACATCCTCTACGGCAGTCTGGAGGCGCTGGCCATCACGGCATCGGATTACGATGACGGTCTCTCCACCACCTTCTTTCAGGGGCGGGCCGACCACCATCCGTGGGAGCGGGCCAGACGGCGCGGGGTACGCACCGTGCTTACATCTGAGCATCTGCTCGCCTCCTCGGCGCTCCCCTTTGTCTTTCCAGCCACTCGGATCGGCGAGAAGTTCTACGGCGACGGTTCCATCCACCAGCTGAGCCCGCTCAGCCCCGCCATCCATCTGGGTGCAGAGCGGATCCTGCTGATCACCCTGGATCCGCCAGCCCACTCGGCACCGACCCATCATCACGGCCATCTCACCAGCTCCAATATTGCCAGCCATCTGCTCGATACGGTCTTTACCGACACCCTCAACTCCGATCTGGAGCGGCTGTGGCGCATCAACCAGACTCTGGATCTTATCCCGGAGCGGGAACGCAATCGCCTCAAGCTGAAACGGGTGGAGACCTGCGTGCTAAAACCGAGTCAGGATCTCGACACCATCGCACTGGCCTACCTGCGCAAACTGCCGCTAAAGTTGCGCCGGCTGTTGCGGGTGCTGGGTGTGAAGGGGGATGAGACCAGCAGTCTGGCGAGCTTTTTGATGTTCTATCCGGGTTATTGTCAGCAGCTGATCAAGCTGGGCTATCAGGACACCCTGAGGGAGCGGGAGCGGGTCGTCGCCTTCCTCGATATCGAAGGGCTACCAAAAGAGCAGGAGTAAAGGGGGCAGCCGATGAGTGCGAGGGGGCTCAGCGCCCCTCCAGCAAACGCTGCTCCGCCTGCTCCATCGCCACCACGGTACCAAACAGGATCAGCCGATCCCCAGCCGCCAGCACCAGCTCGGGTCTGGGCTCCAGACTCTGATCGCCGCGCTGCACCTCCTTGATCCGCACCTCATCAAGCGGCAGCTCGCGCACTTCATGGCCCACCGCCCACGCCTGATCGTGCAGCAACAGCGGATGGAGGCGTTCAAGCAGCTGATCTGCCTCCAGATTACTGGCACTCTGATCCCCCCAGTAGAAGCCGTGCAGGAAGCGATACTGACTGCTGCGCTCCAGCTCCATCCGGCGGATCACCCGACCGATGGGGATATCGCAATTGAGCAGCAGGTGGGAGACCAGCATCAGGGCCCCCTCCTGGGATTCGGGGATCACCTCAAACGCCCCCGCCTGCTTGTACTGCTCCAGAAAACTGTCATCCCGGGTACGCACCAGCACTTTGAGATCCCCCGCCAATTCGCGGATCAGTGCCAGCATCGCCTCCACCCGCTTGCGATCATCGAAGGTGATGATCACCAGCCGCGCCCGCAACAACCCAGCGGCCAGCAGAATATCGCGGCGGCTGGCATCGCCGAAGGCCACCTGCTCCCCCGCCAGCTTGGCCTCGCTCACCCGCTCCGGGTCAAGATCGAGGGCCAGAAAGGGGATCTCCTCGATCTTGAGAAAGCGGGCACAGGTCTGCCCGGCCCGGCCAAACCCGGCGATGATGACATGCTGGTTTTTGCTCAGGCCCGACTGGGCGACTTCGGAGCGGGTCAGCAGCGCCGGATCGGTCAGGCTGCGGGCCAGCGAATGGGCCTGGGTCACCAGCCAGGGGGTCATGGCGATGGAGATGATGCCGATGCCAATAAGCAGGGAGACCAGCTGCTGATCCAGCAGGCCGTGGTGGAGCGCCAGTGCCAGCAGCACGAAGCCGAACTCCCCCACCTGACTGAGCATGATGCCAGCGGCCATGCTGTCGCGCTTGCGCTCCCCCATCAGCCGCCCGGCCAGCAGCACCAGCAGGGATTTGCACAGCACCAGCAGCACCACGCAGATCAGTACCTGCCACCATGCCCGCGCTACCAGCTCCCACTCCATGGCCATGCCGATGGTGATAAAGAAGAGCCCCATCAGCACGTCGCGAAAGGGCTTGATGTCCACCTCCAGCTGATGACGGTAGTGAGACTCCCCCAGCATCATCCCAGCCAGAAATGCCCCCAGCGCCATCGACAACCCGAGTGAATGGGTCATGTAGGCAGCCAGCAGTGCCACCATCAGGGCACTCAGCACGAACAACTCGTCGGAGCGGGCTCGCGCCACCTCGTGAAACAGCAGCGGCAGCAACCACTTGCCCACCGCCAGCAGAGTGAAGAGAGCAAACAGCCCCTTGAGGGTGGCCCAGGCGATCTCGGCGGCCAGGGCGCTCCCCTGCACTTCCGGCTGGGCGAGAATCGGGATCATCACCAGTAGGGGCACCACCGCCAGATCCTGAAACAGCAGCACGCTCACCCCCAGCTGGGCACGGCGGGTATGGAGCTGCTTCTGCTCGCCAAGCTGCTTGATCACCACCGCCGTCGACGACAGAGCAAGCGTCCCCGCCACCACCAGCGACTGGGCCAGACCCAACCCCCACCACCAGCCGATGGCGAAAAAGAGCAGTGACGTGAGCAGCACCTGCAACATCCCGACCCCCAGCACCAACCGGCGCATCGCCAGCAGTTTCGGCAGGGAGAACTCCAGCCCCAGCGAGAACATCAAAAAGACGATCCCCAGCTCGGCAATGGTCTGCATGATCGACTGGCCGGTGATCACCGCCAGCCCGTGGGGGCCGAGCAAGACGCCGGCAATCAGGTAGGCAAGGATCACCGGCAAGCCGAGGCGCCGGAAAGTTGCCACCAGCAGGACGGCGGCGAACAGCAGGATCAACAGGTCGGTGTACAAATTTTCCTCTCCTTTTATCGACTTAAGCTTAGTCAGCCGATCTGGCGGGCAGGAAAGATATATTGGGCATGCCAATTGCAGGGAGGAGACAGTAGTCAGGTGTTACAGGTGGAAGACCATGGAAAATACGTCGTCACTTAATGGCTTTAGCCATGGCATCGAGCAGTGGGTTCGCCAGATGGAGCGGCTCACGCCGTTGCCCAGCGTTGAACGCAACCAGTTGCTCGAGCAGTTGTTGGGGCAGAGCGATCTCGGCGGTCTGCTGACAACTTTTGCCGATCGTGCGGCAAGAATTGTCAGGATCCACAGTCTCTACCTCGATTGTGGCCAGCCCCATGTGCTGATCCAGCACCCGCCGCTGGCCACCCTCAACCTGCACAACTATCCGTTCGAGCTACGCGGTCAGCATGGCCAGCTGCTCGGCCAGCTCCACTACGAGCTGGAACATCCGCTGAGCGGCAGCCAGCAACGGGTACTGATGCAATACCATCAGCTGCTCTGCCTGCTGCTGCCCCTCTATCTGCGGCTGGAAAAACTGGATCAGCTGGTCCGGCTCGATCACCTGACCGGCCTTGGCAACCGCTCATACTTTGACGAAGCCATCGGTCGCGCCATCGAGCAGCATAGCCGCGAGCCTCACGGTCTGGTGCTGGTGCTGCTGGATCTCGATCGCTTCAAGCAGATCAATGACACCTGGGGCCATCCGGTGGGGGATCTGGTGCTGAGCCGCTTCGCCCAGCTGCTCAAGGGGTGCATCCGCAGCACGGATCAAGCCTTCCGGCTCGGGGGGGATGAATTTGCCCTGCTGCTGCAACCGGCCGAACCCGAGGCGTGGCGCCCGGTCTGGCTGCGACTGCAGCATATGTTGATGACCAACAAGGAGCTCAGCACCTTCTCGGTCGGATGCAGTCTTGGCGCCGCCAGCTGGCAATCCGGGGTCGATGTGCCGAGCCTCTACGAGGCGGCCGACAGCCACCTCTACGCCCGCAAAAAAGCAGGCAAGGCCAGCCCTAACGAATAATCCCGAACTCTTCTTTGCTCCGGCACATGCGCGCCATGTGACCGGAGCTTCTTTTTTGGGGTTACGCCGAGATCACCTCAGGCAAGATCCTGCTCGGGCATGATGGGGGCGGCACCGCTCCCCTGCCAGTGGCAGACCAGACCTGTTCCCTCAGCCATAAAGCCGTCGCAGACAAAGAGCCCCACCACCGCCGCCACCTGCTCGCCATAGTAGAGGATGGGGATGCGCCCCCGCTGCCACGAAGGCACTCCATACTCCTGCAAAAGCTTCTTCATCCGCCGACTTCCACTTCGCCCCACCGGTTTGAGGGGGCTCCCGGGCGCCACCTGAAAGCGCACCGAGAGGGGCTCGTCCGCTCGGGGGGAACGCAGCAGCCCCTCGCCTTGCTCCGCCATGCGTACCACCAGCTCGCCCAACCCGTCCGGCAGGGTCAGCGGCTCACCCACAATCATCGGCAACACCTGATGACAAGGTTGCAAGTCAGGGCTCACCAGATAGAGTCGCTCCTGAAAACGGCGGCAGCTCTGGCGCCCCCAGTTGAGCTGAGGATTGGCATCGCCGCGCGCCAACGCCACCTCCTGCCAGAGCCGGGCAAGCTGCTCGCGGGATGGCATCTCCCCCCCCTGACGGCGGATCCAGTAGCGCAGCAGGTTGTTGCGCCGGGTGGGTGAAAGGGCGTGCAGCGGGCCGATATGGAGCGCCTCCCCCTCGCCCGCCAGCTGCCAGTCGCTCTCGGCCAGCTCATCCAGCAGCGCTTCCTGCTCGGCGCACAGGGCCATGCTGCGCGCCGCGGTCTGGGCCATGGCGGGCCAGCGCGCCTTGAGCTGGGGGATAAGCGTCTGGCGCAAAAAGTTGCGGTCATAGCTCACGTCCAGATTGCTCTCATCCTCCACCCAGCCAAAGGGGAGGCTCGCTGCCGCCTCGGCCAGCTCGGCGCGACTCATATCGAGCAGCGGCCGCAGCAACAGGCCGCCGGCAAAGGGCTGGCTTGGCAGGATCCCCGCCAGCCCGCGCAGACCGGCGCCGCGCTTGAGGGCCAGCAGCAGGGTCTCCAGCTGATCGTCCTGATGGTGGGCGGTGAGCAGCCACTCCCCCTCCCGCATCCGGGCGGTCAGCCGCTGGTAACGGGCGGTGCGCGCCTGCGCCTCCAGACTCTCGCCATTGCCACGGGCCAGAGTCACCCGCTCGACCAGCAGTTCCACCGCCAATTGCTGACACACGGCTTCACAATGAGCGACCCACTCATCGGCATGGGGACTGAGGCCGTGGTGCACGTGCAGGGCGCGAAGCGGCAGGCTGTGCTCGCGGGCATACTGCGCCGCCAGCACCAGCAGCAGGGTGGAGTCGAGGCCGCCACTGAAGGCCACCAGCAGACCGGTGGAACCTTCCGGCGCTGGCATAGTCAGACAAAAGCGAGAATAAAGATGAGAAATCATAGGCTTCCCCAAAACGGACCGGCCGATCTTAGCAGAGTCGGGCTTATCAAGCTGCAACCCTGCTGCTAGAGTGAGGCTCGCCCGCCCTCTCCACCAGGCTGGCCGCAAGGCGGTCGCACAACCGGTTGGAACAAGGAAGATGGGCAGGGAAGCAAACAACCCGAATTGGAATCAAACAAGATGAACAATAAGAAAAGCTTACTGGCCGGCCTGATTGGACTTGCCCTGCTGGCTGGCTGCAGTCAGGCACCGCAAGAATCCCCCAAACACTCCGGGCTGGCGCTGGCCAATATGGACACTCAGGTCAAACCCGGCGATGACTTCTTCCGCTACGTCAATGGCAAGTGGCTCGCCACCGCCAAGATCCCCGACGATCGCCCCGCCGATGGCGCCTTCTACATGCTGCGGGACAAATCCCTCGCCGATGTGCGGGTGCTGGTCGAGGGGCTGGCCAAGCAGGAGGCCGCCACCGGCACGCCGACCCAGCAGATCCGCGATCTCTACGCCAGCTATCTGGATCAGGCTAGCCGTGACGCCAAGGGGCTCACCCCGCTGGCACCGGCGCTGGCCGATATCGACCGGATCGGTGATCAGGCCGCGCTGGCCCGCGCCTTTGCCCAAAGTGGCCGCATGGGCGGCGGCGCGCCGTTTGGCATCTGGATCGACGCCGATGCCAAGTCTCCCGACCGCTATGCGGTCTACCTCTATCAGGGGGGATTGGGGCTGCCGGATCGGGACTACTACCTCAAGCAGGATCCCGACAGTCAGGCCCTGCGCCAGAAGTACCAGCAGCATATCGCCGCCATGCTGAGCCGCCTCGGGGAATCTGACCCGAGCGGCAAGGCCAAACGGATTCTGGCCCTCGAAACCCGGCTCGCCACCATCCAGTGGGACAACGTCGCCCTGCGGGATCGGGAGAAGAACTACAACAAGCGCCCCGCCAGCGAACTGGCACGGCTCGCCCCCCACCTCGACTGGCAGGCCTATCTGAACGCCGCGGGCATTGCTTCCCAGCCGGAGCTCATCATCGGTCAGCCGACCTATCTTAGCGCGCTGGATCAGGTGATGGCCCAGACCCCCATCGCCGACTGGCAGGCCTACCTCAAGTGGCAACTGTTGACCGACTACGCCCCCTATCTCGACAGCGAGACCGACCGCGCCAACTTTGCCTTCTACGGCACCACATTGAGCGGCACGCCCAAGCAGCGCGCCAGCTGGGAGCGGGCGCTCGGGGTGCTGAACGATCATCTGGGTGAAGCGGTCGGCCAGCTCTATGTGGCCCGCTACTTCCCGCCTGCGGCCAAGGAGCGAATGGAGCAGCTGGTGGAGAACCTGCGCACCGCCTACGGCCAGAGCATCAAGGAGCTCGACTGGATGTCGCCCGAGACCAAGGCGCAGGCCCTCGAGAAGCTGGCCAAGTTCCGCCCCAAGATCGGCTACCCCGACAAGTGGAAGGATTACAGCGCCATCGCCATCAAACCGGATGATCTGGTGGGCAACCTGCAACGCTCGCAAGCCTTTGAATACGCAGACAGTCTGGCGCGCCTCGGCAAACCGGTCGACCGGGACGAGTGGCACATGTCGCCGCAAACGGTGAACGCCTACTACAACCCGAGCAACAACGAGATCGTCTTCCCGGCGGCCATTTTGCAGCCCCCCTTCTTCGACATGACGGCGGATGATGCGGTCAACTACGGCGCCATCGGCGGGGTGATCGGCCACGAGATGGGCCACGGTTTTGATGATCAGGGGGCCAAATCCGACGGCGACGGCATGATGCGCGACTGGTGGACACCGCAGGATCTCAAGGAGTTCCGCTTCCGCACCAGCCGTCTGGTGGCCCAGTACAACCGCTTCGAGCCGATCAACGGTCAGTTCGTCAACGGCCAGTTCACCCTGGGGGAGAACATCGGCGATCTGGGCGGCCTCACCATCGCCCACAAGGCCTACGAGCTGTCACTGGATGGCAAGGAGGCGCCAGTGCTGGATGGCTTCACCGGCGAGCAGCGCTTCTTCCTCGGCTGGGCGCAGGTGTGGAAGGGGATGTATCGCCCCGAGCTGATGCAGATGCTGCTGCGCTCCGACCCCCACTCGCCCCCCGAGTACCGGGTCAACGGCGTGGTGCCGAACATTCCCGCCTTCTACGAGGCATTCAACATCCAGCCGGGGGACAAACTCTATCTGCCGCCCCAGAAGCGGGTGAAGATCTGGTAACAGCATCACGGCGGGCTCCCCGAGAGCCCGCACTCAAGAGACAGCAAGAGGTTGCAAGATGAACAGAGCATTGATCATGGCAGGGCTGCTGGCCCTGCCGCTGGCGGCGCAAGCACAAGCCGAAGAGGGATTTAGCAAGCAACTGACCCTCCCCTCCGGGCAGGTGATCCGGGTGGCGCAGGGGGCCGGTGAGCCCGCCTCCATCGGCAGCTATGACGTGCGGCTCTATTCGGGCCAGAACGCCCAATTTCCACTGGATGAGTTTCAGGATGGCAAGGTGATGGCTCGCAACGGCTTTATCCGGGAGCTGAAACTGGTCGACTTGAATGGCGACAAGCAGCCCGAGCTGGTGGTCATCATCGAGAGCGCCGGTAGCGGCAGCTATCAGGATGCCGATGCCTACACCGTCAGCCCGCAGGGGGAGCTGGAGATCTTCAACCAGGTCAAGGAGCTGGAGCCCAAAGAGGATGTGGTCAAGGCGCTCAAAAGCCCGCAAGACTAAGCCCTCTCCCCGAATCTGAAATATAAAAAGCCCTGATGATCAGGGCTTTGTTGTTTCTGCTGTTGGTACAAACAGCTCAGAGGCGGGTCGCCCGGATGGAGACCTGCGGCAGCGCCATCTCATGCTGGGCCGCCACCAGTTGCAGCTCGTAAGCTCCCGCCAGCCAGGTGCGGGCCAGCACCGCATCCACGCTGGCGTTGGTAAGTTCGAACGCCGCTACCGGGGTACAACCGGCCAGCAGATTGGCCAGCATGGTGGCGCTCAGCAGATCCCCCACCCCGATGGGGTGGCGAGCAAAAGGGTAGAGCGGGCGGGAGAGGTGAAAGGTCCCCTCATCGCACACCAGCAGCATCTCGAAGCGGTCCATGGCAAAGCCGGCCTTGCCCAGATGCTTGACCATCACCAGCTTGACCCCTTGCGCGCGCAGCTGCTGGCACGCCTCGATGGCCTCCGGCACATTGCGGATATCGCGGCCGGTGAGCTGTTCCAGCTCCAGCAGATTGGGGGCCAGCATATCGGCGCAGGCCAGTGCCCTGGTTTTCAGAAAATCGGCGACGCCGGGTGCCACTATGCACCCCTTGTCGGGGTGACCCATCACGGGATCACAAAAATAGAGGGCGGCCGGATTGAGCGCCTTGAGCCGGGCCACCGCCGCCAGGATCTCCTCCCCCTGTTCGGCCGAGCCGAGGTAGCCGCTCAGCAGCGCATCGCACTCGGCCAGCACACCGATCTCTGCCAGGCCGTTTACCAGCTGACGGATATGGCCGCCGGGCATCACCATCCCCTGCCAGCCTTCGCGGTATTGGGTGTGGTTGGAGAACTGCACAGTGTTCATCGGCCACACCTCGATCCCGAGGCGACGCATGGGAAAAACGGCGGCGCTGTTGCCGGCACAGCCAAAGACTACGTGGGATTGAATGGAGAGCACTCGCTTCATGGTTGGCGACTCACGCAATAAGAACAGGAATTCCGGAGGGAAAAACGGGCCTTGCGGCCCGTTGTTGTCACTTTCGACTGTTGTCACTGTCGATTAACGCAGCACCTTGACGGTGTAGCTGCCATCGGCCTGACGATAGAGGCCGTGGATGTCGGTCTCGAAACCCGGGTAGTGGGCACCGATCTCGCACAGCATCTCGAGGAACTCGAGCACCGGCAGAGAATCCTGGGTCACCATCTCGCCCGGCAGAACCAGCGGTACTCCCGGCGGGTACGGCAGGATCATGTTGGCGCTGATGCGGTCAACCATGTCACGCAACGGCACCTCTTCCAGATTGCCCGCCAGCTCTTGCTGCCATGCAGCATGCGGGGTCATCTTCATCTCCGGCAGTACGTCGAACGCCTTGAACATCAGCTCCGGCAAACGGTACTTGCAGGTCAGATCATGGATGCTCTGGGCCAGCTCCTGAATGCGCATCCCTTCGTAGAAGCTCGGGTCTTCACGATAGAGGCTCGGCAGTATGTTCTTGATGGTCAGGTTCAGGTCATAACCACGCTTGAACTCGGTCAGGGCGCGCAGCAGCTGCATCGCCTTGGACTGATCGATACCGATGGAGAAGAGGAACAGCATGTTGTAAGGGCCGGTCTTCTCGACCACGATGCCGCGCTCGTCCAGGAACTTGGAGACCAGAGAGGCAGGGATGCCCTTCTCCAGCAGCTGGCCGTCACGACCCATACCCGGGGTCAGCAGGGTGACCTTGATCGGATCCAGGTACATGTGGTTGTCATCGATGTCCTTGAAGCCGTGCCAGTCATCTTTCGGATCCAGCTTCCAGCACTCGACGGTGTCGATGTTGTCCGGCTGCCATACGTCGAAGAACCAGCCTTCGCTCTGATCACGCAGACGCTTGATCTCTTTGCGGAAGGAGATGGCGCGATCGATGGAGTCCTTGATCAGACGCTTGCCGGTGTTGCCACGCATCATGGCAGCGGAGATCTCGGTCGATGCCACGATGCCGTACTGCGGCGAGGTGGAGGTGTGCATCATGAAGGCTTCGTTGAAGGTCTCTTCCTCCACGTCCCCCTTGATGTGGATCATCGAGGCCTGAGAGAAGGCCGCCAGCAGCTTGTGGGTGGACTGGGTTTCGTAGAACACCTTGCCCGGCATGGCTTCGCCGCTCATGCCGCACTTGCCTTCATAGATCGGGCTGAAGTTGGTGTAAGGCACCCAGGCACTGTCGAAGTGGATGTAAGGAGTATCCAGCGCTTCCTTGATGAAGCCGGTGTTGTAGAGCAGGCCATCATAGGTGGAGTTGGTGACGACGGCGTAACGGGGAGCCTGGGCACCCGGTGTCGCGGCAACCTTGGCAGCGATGGTGTCGCGGCTGAATTCGCTCTGCGGGATACCACCCAGAATGCCGTAGGCGTTGCGGGTCGGACGGAAGTAGATCGGCGTCACGTCGTTCATCATCATCAGGTGAGTGAGCGACTTGTGGCAGTTACGGTCAACCAGCACTGTGCTGCCGGCCGGCGCGGAGTACATGCCGACGATCTTGTTGGCAGTGGAGGTACCGTTGGTAACGATGTAGGAGCGATCGGCGTTGAAGGTACGGGCGATGTACTCTTCGGCTTCCTTGTGCGGACCTGAGTGATCCAGCAGGGAGCCCAGCTCCGGCATGGAGATGGAGACGTCGGCCTTGAACGCGTTCGGGCCATAGAAGTCATAGAAGATGCTGCCGGCCGGGCTCATCTGGAAGGCGGTACCGCCCATGTGACCCGGAGTACAGAAGGTGTATTTACCCTCTTCCACGTACTTGAACAACGCCTTGGTGAACGGCGGCAGGATAGCGTCCTGATACTCCTGAGTGGCCTGACCCATCTTGAGGGCGATGTCGTCAGCCATGCCGAGACGGTACTCGAAGAAGTGCACGTTCAGACGCAGGTCGGTCAGGTGAATATCGAGGGTGGACTGGTCGTTGGCGAAGGCGAAGATCGGCAGCTTCTCGTTGCGATCATGGATCTCCTTGCACAGGCCCAGAGAGTATTTGTCCCAGTCGAAGATGGCGCCGCAAACGCGGGGGTTCTTCTCGATCAGTTTCAGCAGGTCGGCCACATCGACCGGATAAACAACCTCGAAACCCTTGCGCTCGAGGGAGGCTTGCAGCTGGCGAATGGGTTCTTCTTTAAAGAAAACGCCCAGGTGGTTGAGGATGGCAATGATATTCATCGTAATGCTCCACACGTAATGGGGCGCTCTCCATCAGGGATGGTGAGTGAAGAGCGCTCGGAAGATAAAAGGGGGAATCAGTTGCTGGGTTGTTCGTTCAGCAGGGCGTCGTGCTGACGCAGACCCTGTTTTTTGGCGTAGAACATCAGGATGATGAGCGACACCACGAAGGTAGCTGTGAGGTTGGAACCCTTGGCACCCATCAGGGCTACCAGACAGAAGACGCAGGCCACACCGGAGAAGATCATGGCGCCGATGCTGCGGGAGGTCATGCCCTCGAAGCGAATGAGGTTAATGCTGGAGTAGAAGTAGGGCAGCATGGTCAGCAGCACCGCATCTGTGGTCAGCACGTTGAAGAGATCGGCAGCGTGAGCGGATTGGGATGTGAAGGCGGTCAGGCCAACCATCAGGGCAGTCATCTTGAGGGAGCCCAGGATCAGACCCTTCTTGGCTACGCCGTTCTTGTCCACTTCGCCATAGATTTTCGGGAAGTTGCCGTCGTTGGCGGCACGCTTGCCCGCCTCGCCTACCAGCATCATCCAGGAACCGAGCGAGGTGAAGCAGGCCAAAGCGGTGAAGGCAGAGACAAACGGCGCAGACCAGCTACCGAAGATGGCGGAAGAGGCCATGGCAAACGGGGCGCCGGAAGCTGCCACTTCACCAGCCGGGAACATGCCGCTGATAACCTGGGTAGAGAGGATGTAGATAACACCCGCGATACCGGTACCCAGCATGGTAGCGAGCGGTACGGTGCGCTTGGGGTTCTTCACCATGCCGGAAGAGACGGCGGCAGATTCAACACCGACGAAGGACCAGAGGCAGATCAGCACGGCGCTGATGACCGCATGCAGGTCGCTGCCGCTGGTGGTATTCCAGTTCTGGCTGTAGACAGTGGCATCAAAATGACCCCAACCCATCACCGCTGTACCGACCACCG
Source organism: Aeromonas sp. 602200 (assembly GCF_049173895.1). NCBI lineage: Bacteria > Pseudomonadati > Pseudomonadota > Gammaproteobacteria > Aeromonadales > Aeromonadaceae > Aeromonas > Aeromonas sp. 602200. The sequence continues at coordinate 218,161 of NZ_JAAKSL010000004.1, read as the reverse complement.
GCAGCAGGATCAGCACCAGACCCAGGGTACAGAGTCGGCTCACCCAGCTACCGCCAAGCAGGTTGACGAAAGTGAAGATCCAGACGGCAGCGATGGTGGCTGCGGCGGCCGGGATCGGGCTGTTGAGAATGGGGAAGAAGACCGAGAGGTAGGAGACGCCGGTAATGGCGATGGCCAGGTTACCGATCCAGTTGGCGTGGTAATAAAGCACACCAGTCTGGAAACCGAACACCGGAGAGATCTCGCCAGCGTAAGCAATGGGGCCACCCTCTTGCGGGTTCTTGGTAGCCAGGCGGGCGAAGACAAAGGCGAGGCCCATGGCGCCTACCAGACAGATTGCCCAGCTAAAGACAGAGATGGAGCCGATGGTGGCCAGTGCCGAAGGCAGCAGCGCGATGCCACTCCCCATCATGTTGCCGGCCACTACACCTGTACAGGCGATAAGGCCAATCTTCTTGCTCGTATCTAGGGACATAAGATCTCCGGTTCTATAAAAGGTCGGGTCGTCACATACACATTTGGCGGAACGCCCCGCCAAAGAATGGGCACAGACTAGGCCTCTCATCCCCGGAAAACATAAAGACCAGCTAACGGATAAAAATATGAGGCAACTTTTTTCGCCGCCTCATTGTTTTTGATAAAAATCATTCAAAAACAGTAGATTGGCATCAGGGTGCACCGCCATCTTGATAAAACCTTGATATCCTTCCGCCCCATTTTTGCCCCTTGATAACCCCCTTATCTCGCCGTCTTGATATTTTTGGTCAGATAAACCCGGGATAAAGCAGCGCCCATTGCGCCCCTCCCCTTGTAACCATCCGAACGCCCAGCTGACCATCACCCTGAGTGGCCACTCACCTCCTGCTTTCCCCTTCGCTCGGCTCATCACAATCCAAACTCAGAGCTAAAGCGCAACGGCGATAACCGATCAGCAATGAGAAATGGGTCGAGACAGACAGCTTATCCCGCCGCCAACAATGAGCAGATGTCACAAGCTGCGTGCGCGGCGTGAAGCCGAACAAACGCGAGTGCCGCGAATGCCGCGGGCAAGACAAAGGCAGATGTAGATAGTGGGGAACTGCGGGGGGATAAATCGGGCCGCACCAGAGCGCGACTATCCCCGGTGGCAAAGAAGCAGGATTGAAACAAGCAGGATTGAAACAAGCAGAAACCGCACAGGCCGCCCGAAGGCAGCCTGTGGATGGGGTCGACAACCGCGCCGACTGGGGGAAAACCAAAACTGCGGCGCTAGAAGAGCTTCACCTTGCTCTGACCCAACGCATTGAACAGAGCCGGGGTGAGGCTCTCCATATTGCTGTAGAAACCGAGCTGCTGGCAGAGCAGATAGGTCTGCTCGGTCGCCTCCATCAGGAAGGCCTGACTGTAGGCATCCCCCGCCGCCTCGGGGCGACCGTCCAGCTCCGCCAGCTTGCCCTGCAGTATGTAGTAGAGCACCGAGCGGCCGCGACTCGCCGCCTTCTCCAGCAGATAGTTGGCCTGCTGTTGCTGGCCGTTGAGGATCGCCTGCAGGGTCAACGCCTCCCACACCCGAGCAGGGAGAGCGCCGCTGTTTTGCACCACGCTGGCGAGATGGGTGCCAATCCCCTGCAGCCGCTCGCTCTCGGATTTGCCCGCCAGGGTGGCCAGCGCCTCGCCCGCCAGATAGCGCTCCGCCAGCAGCAGCGGCTGATCCGGATGGGCAATCAGCGCCTGCTCCAGCAGATCGATACCCCGCTTGAGGGCGACCGGATCCCGGCTGTTGATGTAGTACTGCGCCTCCATCATCGCCATCAGGGAGGCATCATCGGTGGGCCAGCCCATCCCCGGCTCGGCATCGGGTTGGTCGAGGGCGCGCAGCAGATCCTGGCTGCTCGCCTGCAACACGCCGTGCACACTGTGGCGACTGAGCTGGTATTGATGGCTGAACAGCACCCGGTTGGTATTGATATTGCGATACTCCAGATCGAGATAGGTGCCACGGGGCTGGCGGGTGACCCGCACACTCAGCTCCTTGCCGGGCATGATGCCCCCCATCAGAGTGGTGGCACCGTACTGCACCCGCAGCGGCGTGGCCACCGCCACCTCCCCCATCAGGGCGCGGGTAATGCCATCGGCGAGGCGCACGTTCTCGTTGTTGTCATCCATGCCGGAGTGGAAGCGGAACACCAGCAGATTGGGATCCAGCATGGCGTGCACCTGGGGGCTGGTGTGCTGGTAGCTGAGCATGCTGACAATGGCGATCAGCACGATGGCCACGAAGATATCGAAACTCACCATCTTCCAGCGGCTGCGGGCATCCTTGGCATGGGTGGAGATGGCGCGGGTCAGTGGCCCGGCGGGAAAAGGGGCGACATTGGGCTGTGCATCATCATCCTGCTCAGCCACGGGCGGGCTCAGATCGGAGAGCGTCGGGTTATCGGAGAGAGAGGTATTGACCGCGGGCGCGGGCTGCTCGTCCGCCATCACCACGGAAACCACCTGCAGCGGCCGCACCGGTGCCACCAGCTTGTAGCCGCGCTTGGGTACGGTGACGATATAGTCGGTCGCATCGGTGCGACCATCTTTGAGGATCTTGCGCAGTTCGAAGATGGACTGGGTCACTACCTGATCGGTCACCTCGGCGCCATCCCACACCTCGTTGATCAGGGCATCGCGGCCAAACACGGTGCCGGCATTATGGGCCAGAAACCGCAACAGGTTGACCAGCCTGGGTTCGAGGTAGACCTCGCGGTCGGGGCGGCACAACATGTTGTCGTCAACGCTCAGGGTCCAGTCGTGGATCTCAAAAACCGATTCGCTCATGATTCACTCGCTGCAGATGGTGACAATGCACGATGAGAGAGACGCAAAACCCGGGCTGACTGAACGGAACAAGGCGCTATCACCACAGGTGACAGATAAAAAGAGAACCGAAGCAATCACATCTCTGAGAGTCAGTCTGGCCAGGCCATCCTGTTTACGTCTGAAGGGCATCCTTGCGGGCATTCCGACCACTGGGATCGGAAGGGATCACTTTAAGCAAAACGGGAGCTGGATCCCACTTTTTTTGGCTATAAATCGCCGTTGAGTTGATCCGACACCGCACTTTTCGGCAAATAGCGTGCCAACTAGTATTCATATGAACATCCCATATGCCGGAATCAAAAAGCCCTGAACATCAGGGCTTTCTCATTTCTTCGACCATCGGGGAGACGTTACTTCGCCAGCGGGAGCGCATCCTGCTGACGACTGCGGCGCAGATGACGCCGCCACAACGAGAAGCTGCCGTAGCCAAGACTCAGCACCACCGCATAGAGCACCTGAGTGGCGAGTGCCACCAGCACCAGGGCGCAGAGTAGCACGCTTATCCCCGCCAGCCCCTTGCCCACCCCGCCGAGCAGACGCCAGCCCGCCGCCATGCAGAGCAGGTAGACCAGCACGAAATTGCCGTTGGCGTAGCGGATCAGCTCATCGAGCGGCAGTCGCAGCCAGATGATGAGGGTGATGCAGAGCAGACAGATGGCGAGCACCAGAGTGAGAGCCCGCAGCGGCGCACCGCGCGCGGTGAGCACGGCCAGCGAGGGGGGCAACTTGCCTTCCCGCGCCATGCTCCAGATCAGCCGGGCAAAGCCCTGAATGTAGATATTGATGCTGGCAAAGCAGGAGAGGTAGCCGAGCACCGCCACCAGCCACTTGGCGGTGGGGCCGAACAGCAGCGCCAGCAGGGAGGGGATGGCGGTGGCGTTTTTCGCCTCATCGCCGTAGAGGCCATATTTGAGCACCACCAGCGAGTGTACCCAGTAGATAAGCCCCGCCAGCAGTACCCCGCCGAGCAGGGCAATGGGGTAGTCCCGCTCCGGCCGCTTGAACTCCTCCCCCATATGGGCGAAGGCTTCCAGCCCGACGAAACACCAGAACATCACCGCCAGCGCGGTGGCCATAGGGGGCCACTCATCCGCGCTCGGCAGCGGCCGGGCCGCATCGCGCCAGCTCACCTCCCCCTTGAACCAGATAAGCAGGGTCAGCCCCAAAATGGCGAGCGCAATCAGCAGTTGCAGGTTGCCGGAGGAGCGCGCCCCGCGTAGCCCCAGCAGGAATACCCCGAGCAGGGTCAGCAGCTGGATGGCCCAGAGGGTCCACTCCCCCATCTCGAACAGGGCGTGCCAGAAACCGGCGGCAATCATCAGGGCGGCTGGCAGCCCCACCGGCAGCACAGCCAGAAACAGGAAGGCGGAGAAGCGCTCGGCGCCGTTGCCAAAGGCGAGGCCAATCAGGTGCGGCGCGCCGCCCGCATGGGGATAGCGACGGCCGAGGCGAGCGAAGGTAAAGGCGATGGGCAGCACCAGCGCAATCAGCAGCAACCAGGCCCAGAGCGAGGCCCCGCCCGCCAGCGAGGCGGCAGTCGCCGGTACCACGAAGATCCCGGTGCCGAGCAGCGAGGTGGCGAGCAGCCCCATCCCCTGCCAGAGCCCGAGATCCTTTTTCAACCCAGACATATCCTTTTGTCCCGACTAAAAAAAACATCCCGCCATGTTAGGCCTGCCCCGCCCCTTTGTTAAGTACGATGGTTAAGCCGGTGGCGAAAATATGCAGCCTTTTATTCGGGCTCGGGCCCAGCTTGCAGGGATTCGGCCAGAAAATCCCCCAGCAGGGTGATCTTGAGCACCTGCCGCCGCGCCGCCGGATAGATGAAGTAGAGGGTCTTGGCCGGGCTCTGATAGCGACCAAGCAGCGGCAGCAGACGCCCCGCAGCGATATGGTCACGCACCTGTTCGGCGGGCTGCAAGGTGATGCCAGCCCCCGAGAGCGCAGCCGTCAACAAGGCTGGCCAGTGATTGATGCGCAGGCGCGAGGCAACCCGCACCTCCTCGCTCTGGCCATCCTCACCGACAAATTGCCAGCGCTCGTGCTCGCCCCAGTTGCCGTGCAGGCACTGGTGGCGAACTAGATCGGCCGGATGACGGGGTACGCCGTGGCGATTGAGGTAGTCGGGGGCCGCGCAGAGGCGGTAGTGCTGGGTCAGCAGCGGACGGGCGATCAGCGCCTCATCCTGCGGGCGCAGGGTGCGGATGGCGGCGTCGAACCCCTCCTCCACCAGATCGACCCAGCGCGGGGTGAGCTGCAGATCCAGATCCAGCTTGGGGTAGCGGTCGAGAAAAGCGGGCAGCAGCGGCACCAGCCGATGGTGGCCAAAACTGAGGGGGGCGGCGATGCGCAGCCGGCCGGCCGGCTCGGCCAACAGATTCTGGGTGAGCGATTCGGTCAATGCCAGCTCCTCCAGTACCCGCTGGCAGCGAGCCAAAAACAGCTGGCCCAGTTCGGTGAGAGTCTGCTGGCGGGTGGTCTTGTGAAACAGCTTGCCCCCCAGCCACTGCTCCAGTCCCAGCACATGCTTGCCCACCATCTGGGCGCTGATCCCCTCTTCGCTCGCCACCGCGCTGTAGGAGCCGAGATCCACCACCCGGGTGAAGATACGCATGCTGGTCAATCGGTCCACAACCCCTCCTTTTTGCCCATTTCAAGGCCGTTTGGCCCGCGACAAGGGCCCTAATTCACAACCAAAAGTTTAGTAAGAAATAGATCTTAGCCAATTTATTCAACTTTTAGTTACCAATACAGTGATGCCACCCCTCCCCCACAGGATAAATTCCCATGAAAAGCACCTATCTGGCCGCATTACTGGTCGGTCTGCTGGCTACCGGTGTCAGTCAGGCCGCCGAGAGCAGCTTTATCAGCAACCACGACCATGCCCCAGCCTCAGCAACTCAAGCCCGGCCCGATATCTTTCGGGTCAGCCTGCTCGGCACCGGCACTCCGGTGCCCCAGATCAGCAGGGGCGGCTACAGCACTCTGGTCGAAGCGGGCAACCAGAAGCTGGTGTTCGATTTTGGCCGCAACTCCGCCACTCGCCTGTGGCAGCTGCATATCCCCATCGGCCGGGTCAACGCCTTCTTCCTCACCCACTTTCACTCAGACCACACCAACGGGCTGGCGGATCTCTGGTTGACCGGCTGGCTGCAACCGGCCTATGGCCAGCGCCACGCGCCGATGGAACTCTACGGCCCCAAAGGCACCACAGCTCTCGCCCGTGGCTTGCAGCAGGCCTACGCCACCGACATCGCCACCCGGGTCAAGGATGAGGGAACGCCGCTGGACGGGGTGGAGATCAACAGCCACGAGGTCACCGCCGGGGTGGTCTACAACCATGACGGGGTCAAGGTAACCGCCTTTGACAACGACCACGGGGTCAACATCAAGCCGTCATTCGGCTATCGCATCGACTATCACGGCCACAGCGTGGTGCTCTCCGGCGATACCCGCTACAGCCCCGAAGTGGTGAAGCAGGCCAAAGGGGCCGATCTGCTGGTGCACTGCGTCTCCATGACCTCTGCCGAGCAGATGAAGGCCAACCCCGGCTACAAGGCGATCGCCGGTCACCTCGCCTCCCCCGAGCAGGCGGCCCGGGTAATGAACGAAGCCAAACCGGCGCTGACCGTGTTCAGCCATATCGGCCTCAACGGCAAGATCAGGGTCAAAGATCTGGCGCAGGATCTTCGTGCCCGCTACACGGGCCCCTTCGTCATCGGCAACGACCTGATGCAGATTGATCTGCCCACCACTGCCTCTGGCAAGGGCTATGCCCTCTGGCAGTCGGAGAATATCGACAACAAATAGCTGGCACGGATGCCAGTCAGCCATGGCCGGCATCCGCAATCGACACCGGGGGCTATCTTTAAGGGGGGTTTGACCACAAGGAGTTATCTCTATGAGCCTGAAATGGAAGCACCTCGCCCTGGCCACTCTTCCCTTGTTCGGCATGTCGGCCGCTCAGGCGGCAGTGTTGACCAGCCTTGAATGGCCCCCTTACACCAGCGCCAGCCTCCCTGAACAGGGCAAGAGCAGTCAGGTGGTGACCGCAGCCTTTGCCCTGGCTGGCGACCCGCTGACCATCAAGTTCTATCCCTGGCAACGGGCCGTGGACGAGGCAACCAACAACCCCGAGGTACTGGGTTATTTCCCCGAGTATCTCGACCCCAAGAGCAGCTGCCTCTTCTCCGACCCCATAGGTAACGGCCCCCTCGGCTTTGCCCAGCGATCCGATCAGCCGGTCACCTGGCAGAGCCTTGATGACCTCAAGGGCAAGAAAATTGGTGTCGTCACCGGCTATGTGAATACCACCGAGTTCGACGAAAAAGTGGCCAGCAAGGCACTCTCGGCCGACGCCACCAGCTCGGACAGCCAGAACCTGCTCAAGCTCGGCAACGGTCGACTCGATCTGGCGGTCATCGACCAGAATGTGATGACCTATCTGCTGGAGAGCGATCCCCAACTCAAGGACGTTGCCGCCAACCTCGGCTTCAACGGCAAGATCCTCGAGGACAAGTCCCTCCACGTCTGCTTTACCAACTCTGCCAAGGGGAAAGAGGCGCGGGACAAATTCAACAAGGCGCTGGCCAGCGACGAGGTGAAGAAGCTGATGAAGTAGCGATACCGCATCCGCTCGCCGCCCCAAATAGCCATAAAAAAAGCCGCCTCTTGCGAGGCGGCTTCTTCATTCAACTTGGTAACCGGAGTTATCAGGCAATCAGCTTGTAGATGATACCGGACATGGCGATCAGGCCGATGATGGTCACGAAGCCGTTGCTGATGTTGCCAGCGTATTTGCGCATGGCCGGAACCTTGGTGATGGCGTACATCGGCATCAGGAACAGCAACATTGCGATGATCGGGCCGCCCAGGTCTTCAATCATGCCGAGGATGCTCGGGTTGATGGTGGCGATGGCCCAGGTGGTCAGGATCATGAACACGGCAGTGACTTTGTTCAGTTGCTTGGTGTCAACGTTCTTGCCCTTCTCGCGCAGCGCCTTGGCCATCAGGCCGTTCATGCCTTCTTGCGCCCCCAGGTAGTGACCCAGGAAGGATTTGCTGATGGCAACCATGGCGATCAGCGGAGCCACAGTACCGATAACCGGGTTATCGAAGTGGTTGGCCAGGTAGGACAGGATGGAGATGTTCTGTTCTTTGGCAGCAGCCAGGTCAGCCGGGGAGAGGCTCAGTACGCAGCTGAATACGAAGAACATAACGGTCATCACCATCATGACGTGGGCGCCCAGCAGGATGTTGCTGCACTTCTTCTCGGCTCCTTCACCGTAACGACCTTTGTTGTCCACCGCGAAGGAGGAGATGATCGGGGAGTGGTTGAAGGAGAACACCATTACCGGGATAGCCAGCCACAGGGTCTTGATGAAGTCACCGTTGAAGGCGTCGGACAGGGCCGGAGCTTCAGTGATGATGGCACCGTTCCAGTGCGGGATCAGGTAGAACGCCAGACCCATCAGGGTGAGCACGAACGGGAATACCAGCACGCTCATCGCTTTGACGATAACCTGGCCGCCCAGACGAACAACCGCCATCAGACCGAGGATCAGAGCCAGTGACAGAACGGCACGGGGAGGTGCAGACATGCCCAGCTGGTGAACAATCACGCTCTCGACGGTGTTGGTGATAGCGACTGAATACATCAGCACGATCGGGTAGATGGCAAAGAAGTAGAGCAGGGTGATGAATTTGCCTGCGGTCTTGCCGAAGTGCTCTTCTACTACTTCAGTGATGTCGCCATCACGGGTAGAGCCGGACAGCACGAAGCGGGTCAGACCACGGTGAGCAAAGAAAGTCAGCGGCAGCGCCAGGATCAACATGGCAACCAGCGGCCACAGGCCACCTACACCGGCGTTGATTGGCAGGAAGAGCACACCGGCACCGATCGCGGTACCGTACAGACCCAGCATCCAGACCACATCGGCCTTGTTGACGCCGCGGGAGGTGTTGCTGGCTAAACGACCATCAGCTGCAATATTCATGTCAGACATACGTTGTTCCTGTCATCTAGGAAAATGGGATTCTTGTTTGGTCGGGCCTTGGCCCGGTTCCATCTCCCTGGAACGCCTGCTGTCCGTCCTTGATATTAACCTCTCGCCCCCCGGCAACCTGGCCATCACTCCTTGTGACTACAGGATTGCAACAAACAACAGTGCGAGATTTTGACCCTGAGGGTCGGCGCCCGTCTCACTTAACAACCTATTAACGTGCGCCACTCTTGATGGGCTGACTTTAATTAAATGCCCTTATTAATCACAGCGTTTTTTTGAATTAATCAACCAAAGTTTGATTTTGGTCGCCTTTCGGACGACCAAGATCACACTCAAAGCGCCTTATTGTGAGTTTTTTTTAACAATTCAACTTAGTTTCACTGGAATCAATGACCTGCGAGCAGCTACATATTTGCAACAAGCCACCCGTTTAGCGCGGATTGTGTGCAGCACGGCCTTGACGTACCCTTGTGACTCACGCCTTTTTGTTGATTGATGATGACCATTACCCGTACCGATCTCGCCGAACTGGCGGTATTTGCCGCCGTCGCCCGTCACCGTAGTTTCAGCAAGGCCGCCCTCGAACTCGGGGTCTCCGCCTCCGCCCTCAGCCACAGCCTGAAGGGGTTGGAAGCAAGGCTGGGGGTGCGGCTGCTCAACCGCAGCACCCGCGCCGTGGTACCGACCGAAGCGGGCCAGCGGCTGCTCAAGCAGCTGCTCCCCACCCTCAATACTCTTGAAGAGGCGCTTTGCGAGCTGGCCCGCAACAGCGATGAACCGGTGGGGCGACTCAAACTCTGCGCCCCCCGCGGCGCCATCGACAGCCTGCTGGCACCTGTGCTGATCGACTATCTGGCCCGTTATCCGCGGATGCAGGTGGAGGTAGTGGAGCAGGAGCTGATGCCCCGGCTGATTGAAGATGGTTACGATGCCGCGCTCTTTTATGGCGATCTGCTGCCCAAGGAGATGATCGGCATCCCCCTCGGCCCGCCCCAGCGTTATCTGGTGGTGGGCTCCCCGGCCTATCTGGCGGAGCACGGCACGCCGGAACACCCGAGCGAGCTGAGCCGCCACGCCTGCATCGGATATCGCCTCACCCCGCACCACCACTATCGCTGGGCCTTTGCCGCCGACGGCACCATGCTGGAGATCGAAGTGACCGGGCCGCTGACCACCAGCACCCCTGCCCTCTATCTGGGCGCCGCCGAGGCGGGGCTGGGGCTCGCCTACTGTTTGGAAGAGGAGGTAAGCCAGAAGGTCGCGGAGGGGAAACTGCTCACCGTGCTGGAGCCCTGGTGCCCCACCTTTGCCGGCTTCTACCTCTTCTATCCCAGTCGGCATCAACTGGGCAGCGGCCTGCGCATCCTGATCGACATGCTCAAGGCCCACTACCAAAACCCCGGATTAGTGAGTAATACTCAGCAATTCATCAAGTGAAACCCTGATTATCACCAAATAAGTATTAATCTAGACTAGCTGTTCGATAATCGAACTCCCCGAGAGAACAGATATGTCTGCCTATTTAACACTGCGGCAACGGGCCATGACCCGTCGCTTCTGGGCTTACGCCCTCCCCTCCATTCTTGCCATGCTGGTCTCGGGGGCCTACTACCTCATCGACGGCATCTTCGTCGGCCACTATGTCGGCGCCGCTGGCCTCGCCGGGATAAACCTGGTCTATCCGGTCATCATGGTGCTGATCGGTCTGGCCGCCATGATCAGCATGGGGGCGGCCACCGCCATCTCCTTCCAGCAAGGGGCGAAAAACGACACGCTGGCCCGTCAGGCGCTGGTCAACGCCCTCTGGCTGCTGGCCGGACTCGGGGGCGTTGCGCCGGTGCTGCTCTATTACACCCACACCGATATCCTGCTGGGGCTGGGGATTGAACAGGGCACCGAGACCTGGAAACAGGCGAGCGACTACCTCACCTGGATTGGCGGCGGTACCCTGCTGCTGGCCAGCAATCTGGCGGTGCCCTATCTGCTGCGCAACGATGGTCGCCCGAAACTGGCCATGGTGCTGGTGAGCAGCGGCGCAGTGCTCAATATCATCCTCAACTACATCATGGTGGGTCGGCTGGGGCTGGGATTGATCGGTACCGCGCAAGCCACCCTGATGGCAGAGGGTGCGGTGAGCCTGATCGGCCTTGGCTACTTCTTTACCCCCTGGGCGCGGCTGCGCCTCAGCTGGCGGGATCTGGTGCCCAACCTCCCCGCCATGCCGCACCTGCTATTTACCGGCCTGCCAAGCCTGATTGCCCAGTTCAACCTCGGCCTGCTGCTGATGCTGCACAACAGCCAGCTGATGGTGTATGGCAATGTGAAGGATCTGGCGGGTTTTACCGTGGCCGGTTACACCGAAGCGGTCTTTATCGTCATCCTGCAGGGGCTGGCGTTCGGCATTCAGCCGCTCATCAGCAAGGCGGCAGGGGCCAAGCGCCACCGCAACCTCAAGTACCTGATGGAGATGGGGCTCAAGTTCACCTTTATCTACGGCATGCTGGTGTGGCTCACCATCCAGCTGCTGCCGGGACAGGTCGCCATGCTCTATACCGGCGACAAGGATCCCGAACTGCTGGCCGCCGCCATCAGCAGCCTGACCCTCAACCTCGGCGCCATTCCGCTGGAGGGGATCATCATGTTCGGCATAGTGCTGCTGCAATCCATGGCGCGTACCCGTCAGGCGCTGGTCATCTCCATCGCCAAAACCGTGTTGCTGCTGCCGCTCATCTTCCTGCTGCCGCAACTGTGGGGTCGTGATGGCGTGCTGATGGCCCAGCCCGCGACCGTGCTGCTGCTCACCCTGCCGCTCTGCTGGCTGCTGTGGCGCGAGTGGCTGCGCCTGAAGATGGCCTGCGCGCCAAAAAACAAGCATCGCCCACAACCGGCCCGCGCACGCCCCGCCGTCCAGCTGGCCCGTTAAGGCCACCCATCCCGCGTAGCAATAAAAAACCGGCATCACCTGATGCCGGTTTTTGCTATATGGATGGGTCTGCCTGCTCTTACACAGGGATTCAGGCCAGACTGCTGCCCACACTTATGCCAATACTTCTGGCCTGAGCTGGGCCATCAGCCCCGGGTTGTCGGAGTAATCCACCGGGATCGCCACCACCGCAGGCCCCTCCACCGCCAGTGCGGCCCGCAGGGTGGCGCGCAGCTCGTCGGCCGAGCGCACCGCGAAACCGGCCGCCCCGAACGATTCGGCATAGCGTTTGAAGTCGATGGGGCCAAAAGAGACGCCGGAGGTGCGGCAATATTTCTGCTGCTCCTGCATCGCGACCATGTTGTAGCCGTTATCGACCCAGATGATGTGGACGATATTGCTCTTGAGCCGCACCGCCGTCTCCAGCTCCATGCTCGACTGCATAAAGCTGCCATCCCCCGATACCGAGATCACCTTCTCACCCGGCCGCACCAGCGCCGCACCGATGGCCCACGGCAGTGCCACCCCCATGGTCTGCTGACCGTTGGAGATAAGCACCTGACGAGCGCGGAAGCTGTAGAGGTAGCGGGCAATCCAGATATGGAAGCTGCCCATGTCGACGCAAAGGGTCATGTCGTCGCGCACCAGATCCTGCAGCTCGCGCACGATACGCAAGGGGTGAACCGGATTGCCGTGCAGATCGTCGGCCCGCATCGCCAGTCGCAGTCGCTGCTGGCGAACCCCTTGCAGCAACCGATCCACCTCGGGGGGACGGATTTTCGGATTGCCCATGATGCGGGTCAGCTGCAACAGGTTGGCACGGATCGACCCCACCAGCTCGGCGGTCGGGCAGTAGCTGCTGTCGATATCGGCAGGCAGCACGTCGATATGGAGGATGCGCCGCTCCCGATCGCCATTCCACAGCACGGGGTCGTACTCGATGGGGCTGTAGCCGATGCAGATCACCAGATCGGCCCCCGCCAGCAGCTGATCCCCCGGCTGGTTGTTAAAGAGCCCGACCCGTCCGGCAAAGTCATCGAAGTGGCAGCTGTCCACCACCCCGGCAGCCTGATAGGTACCGGTCACCGGCAGCCGCGCCTTGTCGAGGAAAGCGCGCACTGCCTCCGCATTCTCCGGCCGACTGGCCATCAGGCCGAGCAGCACCACCGGATTCTCGGCGTTGCGCAGCAGGGTCAATGCCTGCTCCATATTCTGCTCATCGGCGCAGCCCGGCTCCGGCACCTCGCGGGGCACCAGCACATTGCCCTGCACCGGCTTGTTGATGATGTCCATCGGCAGGCTGACAAACGCCGCCCCCGGCCGCCCCAGCTCGGCGGCGCGAAAGGCGTTGGCCATCACTTCCGAGATTGCCGCCCCGCTGTTGACCTGGGCACTGAACTTGGTGACCGGACGACAGAGGTTGACCGTATCCATGCTCTGATGAGTGAGTTTGAGGCCATCGGCACGGCGCACCGCACCGCCCAGCGCCACCATGGGGTCCCCTTCCGAGGTGGCGGTCGCCAACCCGGTAATAAGGTTGGAGCAACCGGGGCCCGAGGTGACCAGCGCCACCCCCGCCTTGCCGGTGAGACGCCCCACGGCGGCCGCCATAAAGGCGGCGTTCGCCTCGTGGCGCACCACTATGGTCTCGATGGGGGAGTCCTCCAGCGCATCGAACACCCGATCAATCTTGGCACCCGGGATCCCGAACACCTGCTTGACCCCTTGCGCCTCCAGATGACGAACCACCAACTCGGCACCGCACTTCCACTGTCTGTTTTCCATGATATTGCTCCTTGTCTATCAGCCTTCGGCGGCCTGAATGGCGCGATCGAGATCGGCAGGGTTGAGGTCGGCCTGCCGGAAAGCGGGATCCGATGGCAGGGCCAGATTGAGGTGACGCACCACAGAAAGTCGCAGGGTGCCGTGGGCCATGGTGTAGTCGAGCAGATGACCGCCCCCCTTGCGATCGGCGGTGATCATGTGCTCGTGAAAGCCCGCTACATTAACTCCCTGCACGAACGGCGGGCAGCGAAAGCCCACCAGAGTTCCCGCCACCGCGGCAAAGCGGAACAGCGGCTGCTGTTCGATGGCTTCCAGCATGGGACGATAAGGGGGCTCCTGACGCGGCACGGTTCGTACCTTGGCCGTCTCAAACTGGCCGTCGAGGCGCAGGGCGACGAAGACGTTGTCGGATCCCACCAGCCGATCCACCCACTGGTGGATCTCGTCACGGCTGAGGGGGTGATCGAAGCGACGCTCCAGACAGGGGCGAAAATGGGTCATCACCGCAAAGGGGGTCTTCTGATCGGCGCGGGCGGGCCGGGCCGAGCCATCGGAGCGCAACTGGTGGATCTGCCGCTCGAAGGCGATCAGCTCACCATCGAGGTGGTTGAAGGTGCCGAGACCAAAGTCGCCGTGGCGCAGCAGCTCGCTCATGGTGGTCTCCCCTTCGTAGACCCCCGCCAGCAGGGCGCTCATCAGGGAACTCTGGTAGATCTCGCCACCGTCATGCTGCCTGCGCCAGCGGGAAAACTGCTGGCTCACTTCGAGGGCACAGCTGCACCCGGCACTGTCAGATGTTGCAATATGTTCCATTCGGGTTTCACCTCCACCGTGAATCCTGTTAGCGTTCGGATCCAATGGTGACTTGGTTCACATTTCAACACCAATACGCTGATCCCATGACTTTGAGACTCAATCGATATGGAACTTCGTACGCTCCGCTACTTCATGGCCGTTGTTGAAAAGCAGAATTTCACCCGCGCAGCCGAATCACTCAACATGGCCCAGCCGCCCCTGAGCCAGCAGATCCGCAAGCTGGAGGAGACCCTGGGCACCCCGCTGCTGCGCCGTTTGACCCGCAGTGTCGAACTGACCGAGGCGGGCGAGAGCCTCTATCGGGATGCGGCGCAGATCCTGGCGCTGGCCGATGCGGCAAAACTGAAGGTAAAGCGGATTGCCCGGGGCGAGCAGGGAGCGCTGAGGATCGGCTTTGCCGGTTCCACCGTGCTCCACCCCGCGGTGCTGACCCTGCTGCACGACTATCGGGAGCGCTACCCCGAGGTAGCCCTCAGCCCGCAGGAGGGCACCATGCCGGCACTGGTGGAGGCGCTGCGCAACGATCGGCTGGACGCCGCCATCTTGCGGCTCCCCTGCCGGGGTAGCGAGGGCTTTGCCCATCACCTTATCGAGCAGGAGCCGCTGCTGATCGCCCTGCCCACCAGCCACCCCAAAGCCAAGCCGGGCCCCTTGCCACTGGCCAGCCTGAAGGACGAGAGTTTTATTCTGTTTCCCCACGCCATCGGGCCCGGGCTCTATGATGGCATCGTGGGTCTCTGTCGGGAGGCGGGGTTCGAGCCTATATTGGGGCCCGAATGCCCGCAGGTGATCTCCACCGTCGGCATGGTGCAGGCGGGCTTTGGCGTGACCCTGGTGCCAAGCTCGGTGGCGGCGCTGCGCCCGCTCGGGGTCAGTTATCACCCCATTGAGGGCAACGGCATGATGACCAGTATCAGTCTGGCGACACGGCCACACCCAAGCAGTGCCGTGCTGCGGCACTTTATCGCCCAGATCCGTGCCGCCCAGATACGACAAGGCCTCCCGAAGGAGGCCCTGTTGAACAAGCTTGAACCGGCCTGATGGCCAGCTTGCCTGATGCGACTGCTTATTTGACGGTACTGCTTATTTGACAGTCACCCGGGCAAACTTGCGCTTGCCGACCTGATAGACGGCGGTACCGGCACCGATGAGTGCCTTGCCATCTTCCAGCTTCTCGCCATCCACCTTGACCGCGCCCTGCTTGATCATCCGCAGCGCTTCGGAGGTGGTGGCCACCAGATCGGCCTCTTTCAGCAGGTTGGCAATGGCCAGACCTTCACCTTCCAGTGCCAGCTCGATTTCCGGCATCTCGTCCGGAATGGCGTTCTTGGAGAAACGCTGGGTGAAATCTTCGTGGGCCGCTTCGGCCGCCGCTTCGTCGTGATAACGGGCGATGATCTCTTTGGCCAGCCAGATCTTCACATCGCGCGGGTTGAGGGTACCGGCAGCGATGCCTGCCTTGAACTCTTCGATTTCGGCCAGCGGACGGAAGGAGAGCAGCTCGTAGTAGTTCCACATCAGATCGTCGGTGATGGACATGATCTTGCCGAACATCTCGCCCGGAGCGTCGTGGACGCCGATGTAGTTGCCTGCGGACTTGGACATCTTCTTGACGCCATCCAGACCCACCAGCAGCGGCATCATCAGCACGCACTGGGTCGCCATGCCGGCATCTTTTTGCAGCTCGCGGCCCATCAGCAGGTTGAACTTCTGGTCGGTACCACCCAGCTCGACGTCCGCCTTCAGCGCGACCGAGTCATAGCCTTGCAGCAGCGGATAGAGGAATTCGTGAATCGCGATGGATTGGCCGCCGGTGTAGCGCTTTTTGAAGTCGTCACGCTCCATCATGCGGGCCACGGTCTGCTTGGCCGCCAGCTTGATCATGCCGGTCGCACCCAGCTCGCTCAGCCAGGTCGAGTTGTACTCGATGCGGGTCTTGGCGGGGTCGAGGATCTTGAACGCCTGCTCGGCATAGGTGAGGGCGTTGTGCTTGATAGCCTCTTCGGAGAGCGGCGGACGGGTAGCGTTCTTGCCGGAGGGGTCACCCACCATGGCAGTGAAGTCACCGATCAGCAGGATCACTTCATGGCCCAGATCCTGGAAGGTCTTCAGCTTGTTGAGGATCACGGTATGACCCAGGTGAATGTCGGGGGCCGTCGGGTCCATGCCCAACTTGATGCGCAGCGGGCGCCCTTCCTTCAACTTGGCGACAAGTTCTTCTTCAACCAGAATTTCTTCCGCTCCGCGCTTGATCTCGGCTAGCGCCACCTCGAGCTGGGACATTTTTTGACTCTCCATCACGATTCCACAGGGCCAAACATATTACTGGAATGGCGGGCCAATTGGAAAGGCTGTAAAATCCGTCCATTCTGCCCGACTTCATCTGCTTCTCATGGTTATTTGGCACGCCTTCAACGCACTCCCCCACTGGCACCGCAAGATGGTGCTGATCTTGAGCATCATGATCATGATGCTGGCTGCCTGGCCAAGCGAACAGGCAGTAGCAACACGGGTCGATGAAAACGGCAACGAAATTGCCCTGCGGGAACCGGCCAACGACAACACTCTGAACGACGAGCTGACCGCCGAGGCCGCCCCGTCTGTCACCCCGCCCAAACCGCGCTACATCACCAAGCAGGTGAAGGTACGCCGTGGCGACAACATGGGAGTCATCTTCCAGCGCATTGGCCTGAGCACCACGGATCTGCACCTGATCGATCAGCTCGAGGGCAGCGATCCCTTGCGGATGCTGCAACCGGGGCAGGAGCTCACCTTCAAGCTCACCGAGAACGGCGAGCTACACAGCCTCTATTACCCCCACAGTCTGGAGCAGGCGCTCAAGGTGAGCCGCAAGGAGGAGACCTTTGTCGCCCGCAACGTCAAAATCGCCCTCGACACCCGCGAACAGGTGAGCAAGGGCGAGATCCGCTCCAGCTTCTGGGGCGCCGCAGTGGATGCGGGGATGACCGAAGATCAGATCATGGACTTGGCCGCCATCTTCGGCTGGGACATCGACTTTGCCCAGGACTTGCAGCCGGGGGACAGCTTCCGGGTGGTCTATGAAGACAAGTTCCGCGACGACGAGCGGGTCGCCTCCGGCGATATTCTGGCGGCGGAGTTCGTCAACCAGGGCACCGCCTACCGCGCCGTGCTCAATGAAGATGGCAACTACTACACCCCGGAAGGGAAGGCGATGCGCAAGAGCTTCCTGCGTGCACCGGTCAACTTCAAATACATCAGCTCCAACTTCAACCCGCGCCGCCTCCATCCGGTGACCGGCAAGATCCGCCCCCATAACGGCATCGACTATGTAGCGCCGGTGGGTACCCCCATCATGGCGGCGGGCTCCGGCAGCGTGGTGGCCGCCGGTTACAACCAGTTCAACGGCAACTACGTCTTTATCAAGCATGCTGGCAACTATGTAACCAAGTACCTGCACCTCTCCAAGCGCACCGTCAACAAGGGACAGCGGGTGAAGCAGGGCCAGACCATCGGCACTCTGGGTGGCACCGGCCGCGTCACCGGCCCGCACCTGCACTACGAGTTCGTGGTGGGCGGCATTCACAAGAACCCGCGCACCCTCACCCTGCCGCAGGCAGAGACCCTGAGCGGACGCGAGCTGGCCAACTTCAAAAAGCTGGCGATGCCGCAACTGGCCAAGCTCGACAGCCCCGAGCTGCAGCTGGCCCAGAACAAGCGGGATAGCCGCGGCAACTAAGCCATCAGGGCTGGCGGGGTAGCAGCCCCGCCAGCCCTTTTTATTTTGCCTGCGCATGGCTCGGCGCCATGCTGCATCGGTGTCGGGAAGCGGACTATCCCGACCAGCGAGTGAGGAGAGCCAATGGCTGAACGCTATATCGGATTGATGTCAGGCACCAGCATGGACGGTATTGACGCCGTGCTGGTGGTGATCGACGGGGATCAACTGCGGGTCGAGGCGGCCCTCAGCCACCCCTGGCCCACCGCCCACGAGCTGCATGAGCTCTGTACCCCTAGCGACAACGAGATCGATCGCATGGGGGTGGCCGACAATCTGGTGGCGCGCGAATTTGCCGCCGCCACCCACGCCCTGCTGGCCAAGACGGGCCTCACGCCCGCCGATATTCGCGCCATCGGCAGCCACGGCCAGACCATCCGCCACCGCCCCCAGCTTGGCTTCACCCTGCAGATCGGCAACGCGGCCCTGCTGGCGGCGCTGACCGGCATCGATGTCATCGCCGACTTTCGCACCATGGACATGGCCCTCGGCGGTCAGGGGGCCCCGCTGGTGCCCGCCTTCCATCAGGCCTTCTTTGCCCGCCCCGGTGCATTGCGGGTGGTGCTGAACCTCGGCGGCATCGCCAATATCTCGGTGCTGCCGGGCCATGCCAACGGGGTCTATGGCTTCGATACCGGCCCGGCCAACACCCTGCTCGACGGCTGGTATCGCCGCCATCACCCCAAGGGGACCGGTTACGATGCCGGCGGCCAGTGGGCGGCCAGCGGCAAGCCAATCCCGGCCCTGCTGGAGAAGCTGCTGGCTCACCCCTATTTCGCCGCCCCCGCCCCCAAGAGCACCGGGCGGGAGATGTTCACCCTGGCGTGGCTCGATGGCGAGCTGGCTGGCCACCCCTATGCCCCGGCGGATGTGCAGCGCACTCTGCAGGCGCTCACCTGCCACAGCATCGCCCGCCAGCTGCCTGCCCCGAATGAGGCGCAAACCCGTCCCGAGCTGTTTGTCTGCGGCGGCGGCGCCCATAACGCCCCGCTGCTGAGCGAATTGGCCGGCCTGCTGCCCGGCTGGCGCATCGCCAGCACTGCCGAACTGGGGATTGCGCCCGACTGGATGGAAGGCGCAGCCTTTGCCTGGCTGGCGGAGCGCTTTATCAAGCACAAACCCGGCAACCTGCCCGCCGTCACCGGCGCCAGCCGTCCGGCTGTGCTGGGTGCTCTCTACCCCGCACCCTAGATATCCCCCAGATATGCAAATGACGACAGCCCCGATATGGGGCTGTCGTCATGTCACATCATGAACAGTGGCACTTTGGCCAACACCCGTTGTTACATGGCATTGGTGGACTCAAAAATTTTGTCGGCGGACGCTTCGACAAAGCCCGGATAGAGTACGCCGTCGGCCTGCGGATAGCGCAGAGCAAACTCGTAGAAGCAGCTCGGGATGGTACGCACCCCATCGCTGAACGGCACCTCTGCTTTGTCGGCCATGGTGGAGGATTGCTCCAGCATCACCTGCGGGTCCCCTTTCACCTCGCCACCCACGCTGTTGAGCACAAAACCCGCCGCCTTCAGTGCCGCATTGACCTGATGGATGGTGTCGAAATCCTTCAACTTGTTGATATTGACCGTGAAGTGGTTGGCACGATAGCCCCATGCTGCCATCCATGCCGCGTACTCGCTCTCCGCCAGCAGGGTCTGATAATCGGCATAGGAGACCTGCCAGGGGGCACCGGTGTAGAGAAATGCCGGTGTATCGGTCAGATGATCGGGCACCTGATCGGCCAGCTTGTGGATGATGGCCTGCGCCGCTGGGGAGAGTTCTTCCACCTTCAGCTCGCTGATAAACACCTTGGGAGCGTCCGGATCCTGATGCTCGAAGTGCTTGGCGTAGAGCTTCTTGGCCTTGAAAACGTACTCGCCCTTCTGCTCGTAACCGAGCGCCAGGAAGTGGGCGGCCAGCTTCTCCAGCCCCAGCTTGGGCAGGTTGTAGGTACGAAACGCCACGTGATCGTTGACGATGGGCTCGCCGCCACCCAGCAGGGTGTGCACCTTGAGGGCGCTCGGGGTCACCTTGATGTAGTTGTCCCACAGATGGCTGAACAGGGTGTCGATATCCTTTTGCATCTCTCTTTCCTTTGATTGCGGGTACAGATGGGGGCACCGCTTGATGCCCCGTGTCATTATCAGAAGCGCAGGCCGGGCGACAGTTGATCCGGCATCGCGGCTTTGCTGTCTTCGACAGAGGCAACCGGATACGCACAGTAGTCAGCAGCGTAGTAGGCGCTTGCCCTGTGGTTGCCGGAGGCGCCGATGCCACCAAACGGCGCGGCACTGGAGGCGCCGGTGATGGGCTTGTTCCAGTTGACGATACCGGCGCGGATCCGCTTGAAGAAGTGGTGCCAGTCCGCCTCCTTGTCCCCCAGCAGACCGGCCGAGAGACCGTAGCGGGTGGCGTTGCCCTGATCGATGGCGGCATCGAAATCATCATAACGAATGAGTTGCAGCAGCGGGCCGAAGTACTCTTCGTCAGGCAGCTCGCTGACTGAGGTCACGTCGATAATACCCGGGGAGACAAAGCCTGTGCCCGCTTCCAGGTGCTTGAGGGTAAGCAGGCTCTCGCCACCGAGGCGCTGCAGGTTGGCTTGCGCCTCGACCATGCCCTGTGCTGCCTTCTCGCTTATCATCGAGCCCATGAACGGCTGCTCGGCGGCGTCATAGAGGCCGACCTTGATCTGGCTGACCACCTCGATCAGTCGATTGACCAGGGCATCGCCCCGCTCACCGCGCTCGACAAACAGACGGCGGGAACAGGTGCAACGTTGACCCGAGGTGATAAATGCCGACTGGACGATGGCATGGACGGCGCCGTCGATGTCGCTCACATCTTTCACGATCAGCGGGTTGTTACCGCCCATCTCCAGCGCCAGAATTTTGCCCGGCTGGCCGGCAAACTGTTGATGGAGGAAATGGCCGGTGCGGGAGGAGCCGGTAAAGAAGAGGCCGTCGATATCGGGATTGCCCGCCAGCGCCTTGCCGGTCTCGACCTCCCCTTGCACCAGATTGAGCACCCCCTTGGGCAATCCGGCCTGCTGCCACACCTTGACCATGGCCTCGGCCACCATGGGGGTCAGCTCGGAGGGTTTGAACACCACGGCGTTACCCGCGATCAGGGCCGGGACTATATGGCCGTTGGGCAGATGGCCCGGGAAGTTGTAGGGGCCGAACACCGCCACCACGCCGTGGGGCTTGTGACGGACAAACGCTTTGGCGCCCGGCATGGCATTTTCAACGGTGCCGGTGCGCTCGTCGTGGGCACGAATGGAGATGGCAATCTTGCCCTGCATGGCGGCCACTTCGGTGCGGGTCTCCCACAGCGGTTTGCCGGTTTCGCGGGCGATGGTCAGGGCCAGCGCCTCTTTCTGCTCGCCGAGCAGGTCGGCATAACGACGCATTATGGCCAGGCGATCCTCAAGGCTCATGTCCGCCCAGTGGTAGAAGGCGGCACGGGCGGCCTTGACGGCGGCATCCACTTGCGCCGTGCTGGCGGCAGCCCCCTGCCAGATCACCTCGTTCTTGGCCGGATCGGTTGACTCGAACGGCTTGCCTTCACCGGCAAGCCACTGACCGTCGATAAATTGCACTAACTGGCTCATCCATTCACTCCCTGTCGCTGGCAGGCAGCCTCGGCTGCCTGTCTGATAATCGGTTTGCTTGTCCTGTTTGTCTCAGTCGAGGTCGACCACCCGCACCATGTCGCCATCCTGCACCTTGAGTGCCGCCGCCATCTTGGGCGGAATGATGGCTTCATGCTTGTCGAGATCGACCCGGATATTGCCGTAGCAGGCGCGGTAATGTTCGAAGCGGCTGTTGCAGATAAGGTGGGTCTTGCCACCGATAGGCTCGCCCACCAGCACCCGCAGCTTCTTGCTGCGGCGCACGCTGCGAATATTCTTCACGTCGCACTCGACGGTGGGGCCCGCATCGAAAATATCGACGTAACCACGGTTCACGAAGCCCTCGTCCTGCAGCATCTTGATGGCCGGGCGGGTCTTCTCGTGGGTCTGGCCGATAACGGCGCGCGCCTCTTTGCTCAGCAAATTGACGTAGATGGGGTACTTGGGCATCAACTCGGCGATAAAGCGCTTCTTGCCGATGCCGGTCAGATAGTCGACGGTGGGAAAATCCATCGAGAAGAAGTGGGTTTGCAGCCACTCGTAAAAGGGACTGTGGCCGTTGGCATCGGAGACGCCACGCATCTCGGCGAAGACGGTCTCGTCAAACAGCTCGGGGTGCTCGGCCATAAACAGGAAGCGGTGCTTGGAGAGCAGGCGGCCGTTGAGCCCCTCGCGGGCACATTCGCGCAAGAACAGGGTACAGAGCTCGGAGTTGCCGGTGTAGTCGTTGGAGAGAGTCAGGGTTTCAACGACGTTGTAGATGCCGAGCTTGGGTGATGAGTGCACCACCTTGCCGATGTGGTAGTTGTAAAACGGCTGGGAGAGGCCAACCGCGGCATCGATGGCACAGGTGCCGACCATCTCGCCGGTCTCGAGATCCTCAGCCACGAAGAAGTAGAGGCAGTCCCCCTTGCCGGCGGGCTTGTCGGAAAAAGTCTGGGTAGAAGCATCGATCTTGCGCTGCAGCAACTCATCGTTGACGGGCAACGAGGTCATGCCGGTGCCGGACTCGATGGCGCAGGTCTTGAGCCCGGCAAAATCTTTTTGCTCGATGGGACGGATAACCAACATAAATGACAACTCCCTTTCATTGACGACAGGTGGGGGCCCGGCTCCTGCCGGGAGAGCTCCCCACCTCAATTTGGAATCAGGCGTTGACCACCTGGGCAACCGCCTTCTCGAAGCGGGCCAACCCTTCCTTGATGTCAGCTTCCGGGATCACCAGTGAAGGGGCAAAACGAACCACGTTGGTACCGGCAACCAGTGCCATCAGCCCCTGATCGATAGAGGCCAGCAGGAAGTCGCGGGAACGCCCCTTGAAGTCCTCGCTCAGAGCGGCGCCCAGCAGCAGCCCCTTGCCGCGGATTTCGCTAAAGCAGTGGTATTTGGCGTTGATCGCCTCGAGCCCCTCGCGGAACAGCTGTTCGCGCCGCTTGACCCCGTCCAGTACCTCGGGAGTATTAATCACGTCGATCACCGCCTCGGCGACCGCACAGGCCAGCGGGTTACCGCCGTAGGTAGAGCCGTGAGTGCCCACTTTCAGGTAAGAGGCGATTCCGTTGGTTGTCAGCATGGCGCCGATGGGGAAACCGCCCCCCAGAGCCTTGGCGCTGGTGAGGATGTCCGGCGTGACGCCCAGACCCATATAGGCATAGAGATCACCGGTCCGGCCAACGCCGGACTGCACTTCGTCATACACCAGCAGGGCATTGTGTTTGTCGCACAGCTCGCGCACCCCTTTGGCAAACTCGTCGGTAGGACGAATGATGCCCCCCTCCCCCTGCAGCGGCTCCATCACCACGGCGCAGGTGTTGTCGGAGATCACCTCGGCCAGCGCCGCCAGATCGTTGTAGGGAACATGGGTAATGTCACCGGGCTTGGGGCCGAAGCCATCGGAGTAGGCTGCCTGGCCACCGACGCTGACGGTAAAGAAGGTACGGCCGTGGAAGCCCTGATTGAAGGCGATGATCTGGGTCTTCTGCTCGCCAAACTTCTCGATGGCGTAGCGGCGAGCCAGCTTGAGAGCGGCTTCGTTCGCTTCGGCGCCGGAGTTGCAAAAGTAGACCTTGTCGGCAAAGGTGGCCGCGACCAGCTTCTTGGCCAGACGCAGGGCCGGTTCGTTGGTCATTACGTTGGAGAGGTGCCACAGCTTCTCGCCCTGGGTTTTCAGAGCCTCGACCAGCTTGGGATGACAGTGACCCAGGCCATTGACGGCGATACCACCGGCGAAGTCGACATACTCGCGCCCCTCCTGATCCCAGACACGTGACCCTTCACCACGCACCGGGATGATCTTGGCTGGCGCATAGTTGGGAACCATCACTTCATCAAACACTTCACGTGTCACTGCCAACAACTCTGACATATAGCTCTCCTTCAGATTCGGCGACAGAATAATCCACCGCCTAAAAGTTAAATCCGTGTAAACGTGACGGGATTATCACAGAAATAAAGTAAAAAGTCTGTAACAAGACGACCTATGAGGAACAATGTTCGATTGACCTTGAGATTTTAGGCAACCGCATTGCATAACGACTCAGGGGGGCTTGGCAAGAGATAATTTGGGCTGGAAGGGGGCTGAATAAAGTGTCAGAGAAATATTTTTTACCTTCTTTCAAACTTGAGAAGATGATCACAAATTTTTATGAACAGGACAGAAAATTGGCCAGCAGCAAATGGCCCTGTTCGCTCAAAATACTCTCCGGATGGAACTGAACACCCTCGACAGGAAGTGTCTTATGGCGTAATCCCATGATTTCGTCAAACGAGCCATCGGCATGCTCGCTCCAGGCGGTGACCTCGAAGCAGTCGGGCAGCGTGTCGCGCTCCACCACCAGTGAGTGATAACGGGTCACCCGCAAGGGATCCTTTAGACCGCAGAATACCCCTTCGCCGCGATGGCGAATCAGGGAGGTCTTGCCATGCATCACCTGACGCGCGCGAACCACGCGGGCACCAAACGCCTGCGCCAGCGACTGGTGGCCAAGGCAGACGCCAAGAATGGGTAGCTTGCCGGCGAAGTGGCTGATGGCATCGAGAGAGATCCCCGCCTCATTGGGTGTACAAGGACCGGGAGAGATCACCAGAAAACGGGGGGAGAGCTGCGCTATGGCATCAAGCGTCAGTTCATCATTGCGCTTGACCACAACCTCTTGTCCCAGGGCGCCGAAATATTGCACCAGATTCCAGGTAAAAGAGTCGTAGTTATCGATCAACAACAGCATGAGATAACCAACAGTGGAGAATTAACGATCGAGATAACGACCCTGTTCCATTTCCCGTTCACGCTGACACTCGGCCAGATAGATGGCGGCAGCAACGGCAGGGGTTTTATGGTGCTTGTCGATGGCATTGGAGACCATCAACTGCAGGGTATTGAGGTTTTTCGCCTTGCGAAATTTACGTAGCCAGTGACCTTTGTCACTCAGCTCTTCAGCAGAAATAGTTGGTTGAACAGGCATGCTTTCTCTTGGGGATATTACCCAGGTTGAAATAAAGAAATTAAACAAAATAGCCGGGCAGAAAATAAAGAAAGCCAGGCAAATACCCAGCTCTCTTCTACTACACCTTCCCAGTATGTCAGGCTCGAGGAACGAAGCCGACTACATCATATACGCTGGTCAGGGTTTTTTCAGCTCTTTCGCGCGCCTTTTGTGCGCCTTCTGCCAGAATCGCGATCAGATGGGCCTCATCCTGACGCAACTCGTGGAAACGGGCCTGGATTGGTTCCAGCAGCGCAACCACGGCTTCGGCGGTTTCGGTCTTGAGGTGACCGTACATCTTGCCTTCGAAGTGCTGCTCCAGCTCGGGGATGGAGCGGCCTGTCACGCCGGACATCAGGGTCAGCAGGTTGGAGACACCCGGTTTGTTTTCCGGGTCGAAACGCACCACCGCCGGCTCGTCGGAGTCGGTCACCGCACGCTTGATCTTCTTGACGATCTGCTTGGGATCTTCCAGCAGGCCGATGAAGTTGGCTTCGTTGTCATCCGACTTGGACATCTTCTTGGTCGGATCCTGCAGGCTCATCACCCGTGCCCCTTCAGTCGGAATGAAGGGCTCCGGCATGGTGAACACCTCACCATAGAGGTTGTTGAAACGGGTGCAGATGTCGCGGGTCAGCTCCAGATGCTGCTTCTGGTCGTTGCCGACCGGCACCTGATTGGCCTGATAGAGCAGAATATCAGCGGCCATCAGCACCGGATAACCGAACAGGCCGACGTTGACGTTGTTCTCGAAACGGGCGGACTTGTCCTTGAACTGGGTCATGCGCGACAGCTCACCCATCTGGGTGTAGCAGTTGAGGATCCAGCCCAGCTCGGCGTGCTGCGGCACGTGAGACTGGATGAAGACGGTGCTCTTCTTGGGATCGATACCGACCGCCAGATAGAGGGCGGCCGCGTCCAGACAAGCCTTGCGCAGGGCAGCCGGGTCTTGGCGAGTGGTGATGGCGTGCAGATCGACGATGCAGTAGAGGCAGTCGAACTCATCCTGCATGTTGACCCACTGACGCAGGGCCCCCATGTAGTTGCCGATGGTCAGTTGACCGGAGGGTTGCGCTCCGCTCAATACGATTGGTTTAGTCATGAGAGTGTTAATCCTTGTTATTCAGCCAGCCCAGCTGCGCTATTAGACCAAAAGTGCATCGAGCTGGGCAAACTGCTCGAATACCCAGTCTGGATGGGAGTCGGCGATGGGGCGGCCATAGTTGTAGCCGTATGTAAGACCCACCACCTTCATGCCAGCCGCCTTGGCCGCCAGCACGTCATTTTCGGAGTCGCCCACCATCAGGGTGCGAGCCGGGCTCACCCCCAACTCCTGGCAGGCGTGCAGCAAGGGCTCCGGGCTCGGCTTCTTGACCGGCACGCAGTTGCCGCCAAGCCAGAGTTCGAAGCAATCGCTGATGCCAAGGGCATCGAGGATGGGTGCCACGAAATCGCTCGGCTTGTTGGTGACGATCGCCTGCTTGTAGCCCAGGCTTTGCAAGCGACGCAGACTCTGAGCCACCCCGTCATACATCTCCAACCCTTGCAGCAGGCAGGCGTTGTAGTGCTGGAAAAAGATCGGTCTGGCCTTGGCAAACAGCTCGGGATCGGCCTCGCGATAGGCGAGCGCACGCTGGATCAGCTTGTCGGCACCGTTGCCGACCCAGGTACGGATAACCGCTTCATCAGCTTGTTCCAGACCCAGATCAGCCAGAGTCAGATTGACCGCCAGCGCCAGCTGGGCGGCGCTGTCAATCAGGGTGCCGTCCAGATCGAACAGCACCAAATCAAATGCGCGCTCAGCGTGTGACATGAGCCAGCTCCGCACGCATCTTGTCGATCACCGCCTTGTAGTCAGGCTGGCTGAAAATGGCCGAGCCGGCGACAAACATGTCGGCGCCCGCTTCGGCGATCTCGCGAATGTTGTCGACCTTCACCCCGCCATCGATCTCGAGGCGGATATCGCGGCCGCTCTCGTCGATCAGACGACGCACCTGACGCAGCTTGTCGAGGGTACCGGGGATAAAGCTCTGACCACCGAAGCCCGGGTTGACCGACATCAGCAGGATCACATCCAGCTTGTCCATCACATACTCGAGGCAGGAGAGCGAGGTAGCAGGATTCAGCACCAGACCGGCCTGGCAGCCCATCTCCTTGATGAGGCCCAGAGAACGGTCTACGTGGTCGGACGCTTCCGGGTGGAAGGTGATGAGGGAAGCACCGGCCTTGGCAAAATCAGGAATGATGCGATCCACCGGCTTGACCATCAGGTGCACGTCGATGGGGGCCTCGATACCGTAGTCACGCAGCGCCTGACAGACCATGGGGCCAATGGTCAGGTTGGGGACATAGTGGTTGTCCATCACGTCGAAGTGAACCACGTCGGCACCAGCAGCCAGTACCTTGGCTACATCGTCACCCAGACGGGCAAAATCGGCAGAGAGGATCGAGGGGGCAATCAGAAAGTCTTTCATCAGCATCATCCATTGGCAGCCAGGGAGAAAAAGCGGCGCAATTTTAACGTAAAAGGCGGGCGAAAACGACTCGAATGCGGGGTAAATGGGGCAATCGCCTCCCCTCCCACAACCACCCGGGTTTTGGGGCATCGGCACAGGCCCAGGCGCGCCCATAAAAAACGGCCCCCTTGGGCGCCGCATGGTCTGTTACGTCAGTGGCAGCAGTTCGCTGTCGCTGGGATAGTAGCCCTGCTCGGGTTCGATTCCGGGCGGATAGAGCGCCAACAACTCGGCCACCTTGTTGCGGGTGCCGCCGTTGCGGCTGATGGTGCGCTTGACCAGGATCTCGTCGAGGCGGGCACCGCGATAAAGCTCACGAGTCAGCTCGATATCGTGGTTGCTGATCAGCACTGGCACCCCTTTGTGAGCGGCTGTGTGACGGGCCAGTCGCGCCAGGATCGCCTGATCATCCAGGGTAAACCCACCGGAGGCATAGGTGGTGAAGCTCGCCGTAGTGGAGAGCGGCGCATAGGGTGGATCACAATAGATAACCCAATCCTCTTCGGCACGCTTGATGGCATCGGCGTAGCTCTCGCAGATAAAGGTCGCCTTCTGCGCCTTTTCGGCAAAGGCCCACAGCTCTTTTTCCGGGAAATAGGGTTTCTTGTAGGAGCCGAACGGCACGTTGAAGCCGCCCTTCTTGTTGTAGCGGCACAGTCCGTTGAAACCGTGACGGTTGAGAAACAGGAACAAGAGCGCCCGCTCGAAGGTGGTCTCGGTCTGATTGAACTGGGTACGCAGCCGGTAATAGGCCGCCTTGTGGTTGTGCTCTGCCACAAACAGCTTGCGCGCCTCGGCAATGAAACTGTCCGGCGTCAGCTTGAGGTGGTTGTACAGGCAGATCAGATCCGGATTGATGTCGTTGAGCACATACGCGTCGTAGTCGGTGTTGAGAAACACAGACCCGGCCCCGACGAAGGGCTCCAGCAACACACGCCCGGCCGGCAGGCGCTCGGCAATCTCTTCAACCAGGGAGTATTTTCCCCCGGCCCATTTTAAAAAAGCGCGTGTTTTTTTCATGGAAATCCGGTGTGTAAGAAGGCAAGACCCAAAAAGGGGGACGATTCTACCCCCTTATCCGGTATCAAGGCTATTGCTTCAGCTCTTTTTGTACCTGTGCAAACGACTTGGGCCAGGGCTGGCCTTTCAGCAAGGCTGGCGGAAGCTTGCGAATGGCACTCTTGGCCTGGGTCAGACCGGCATAATCCCCTTGCAGCACCACATACCAAGGGCTGCCACGGAATTTGGTCTGATAGACCCATACCTTGCCCGCCAGACCATGCTCGGCGACAAATTGATCCACCGCCTTGGTGTTGCTCGCCCCCATCAGCTGAACGCTGTAGTGGTTGCGCGGCTTCTTGTTCAAGGTGGCGACCGGTGTCAGGGCCACCTTGGGTGCTGGCGCGGCAACCGGCTCGTTGCTGGCGGTTTTGGTGGTGGCCGCAGGCGTTGCGGTTGTCGCCGGATTCATTACTTTGGAGGTACTGGCTGGCACCGTGGTTGCGATTGCACCACTGGGGGCTGTGCCACTCGGGTTCTTGCCGGTCAGCTCGTCCACCACGTCAGTAGGCAGAGCGCCGCTCACCTTGGGTTCGGTCATCAGCTTTTGCACGACCTCGTCAGAGATCACCACCCGACGCCCTTCGTAATTGGTTGATTCGGTGGTCACAGTTTCGCTCTCCACCGATTTGGGCAGCACTTTCGCCTCCGGCTGCCAATCCTTCACTACCCCGTTGGGATTGCTGGCTGCATCGCTGTTTTGCGCGCCTTGTGCAGCGGCATCGGTATTCGAACCGCCAGCGGTGAGGGGATCGCCTCCCGCTACCGGGATCGGCAATGCCGTGTTCTGCACCGGATCCTGCAGCGCCGGTTTGCTTTCATTGTCAAACAGCGCAGGCAGCAGGTAGCTCAACGCCAGCAGGCCGCCAGCAACCAGCGCGATAGCGGTGGCAATCTTCTTGACAGGCAACTCCGCCTGACGCTTCTTGGGCCTTCTGTCGGTCATGATATCCTCCAGTAACTGCATGATGGTGGACGGATGTCCGTTCGCCGTTTTCAGGATCTCCTCCACTTGCGGCTTGGGCAAGAGGGTCGCCGGGATCTTGAGCTCTTTGGCTTTTTCATACAAGAAGATGCGCTGCTCGGGCGGGCTCAGTGGCGGCACTTCCAGCTCAAGGGCTGGCATGGCACGCCCCTTGAGCTGCGGTCGTTGGGTACGACACCAGACGTCACTGCCCGAGACAATAATGGCCAGCTGATGGGGCGCCGCCAGGGTATCGTTATGACGTATGATCGCCCACAACTCTCCCAGCAATTCAGCTGGCAACTGGTCGGCCCGCTCTATCAGCAGCAACAGGGTGGCTGGCTTGCTCCCCTCCAGCATGCGAAAGAAGCTCTCCGCCAGCGCATCCTGTGGATTGAACAGCGGGCGCGCCACCACCTGTGGCAGCAACAGCTGGCGCACATCCACCATCTTCATGGCAGGCGTACCAATCAGGCTTACCACCCGCACTTTTTCCGGCAACACGCCGAGCAGGGATTCGCACAGGGTACCGCGACCACAACCGGGTTTACCGGAGAGAAAAATGAAAGGGTGATTGAATTCAATCAGATGCAGCAGCCGGTCAACCAGCTGCCGCTGGGAAGGAAGTTTTAGCAGTTTATTCGTCACGACCAGACTCGATCACCGCCAGCAACTCGGCATCGGACACATCCCCCACCACCTGCGCATGGCCGATGCCAACCGGCAACACCAGACGCAGCTTGCCTTCCAGCACCTTCTTGTCACGGCGCATATGGCGAATAAAGGCGGCGAAATCCATCTCGGCAGGCGCATGAATGGGCAAATTGGCGGCCAGCAGCAGAGCGCGCACTCGCGCAACGTCCGCTTCGCTCATATCGCCACGGGCCTGCGCAGTCCAGGCTGCCAGCATGGTGCCAGCGGATACCGCTTCACCATGCAGCCAGTTGCCATACCCCTGCTCAGCCTCGATGGCATGACCAAAGGTGTGGCCCAGATTGAGCAGTGCACGGACGCCGTGCTCGGTCTCATCCTGACCGACCACATCGGCTTTGATCTCGCAGCAACGTTTGATGGCGTAGGCCAGCGCGGCAGGTTCCAGCTGTTGCAGACGCACCATGTTCTGCTCCAGCCAACTGAAGAAATCAGCATCCCAAATGATGCCGTACTTGATCACCTCGGCCATCCCTGCGGCAAATTCGCGGGCTGGCAAGGTACTCAGACATTCGGTATCGATAACAACTTGTTTGGGCTGATAAAAAGCCCCAATCATGTTCTTGCCGAGGGGGTGGTTGACCGCGGTTTTACCGCCAACAGAGGAGTCAACCTGGGAGAGCAGAGTGGTCGGGATCTGGATAAAAGGAATGCCACGTTGATAGCTTGCTGCCGCAAAGCCCACCACATCCCCGATCACGCCGCCCCCCAGAGCGATCAGCGTCGTATCGCGCCCATGGTTGGTTTCAAGCAGAGCAGACATGATCTGCTCAAAAGTCGCTAGGTTCTTGTACGCCTCGCCGTCAGGCAGGATCAGGTGTTCAACCTGAAAACCCGACAGCAGAGCGGTTACCCGTTCAAGATAAAGCGGAGCAACGACCGTGTTGGTCACTATCATCACCCGCTTGCCCTTGATGGTCGATACCAGCGCCTCGGGGCGCTGCAACAACCCTGCAGCTATCTCGATGGGATAGCTGCGTTCACCCAGTTCGACCTTCAACCGTTCCATGGACGTCCTCTAGATTACATACCGATCAGCTTTACAATTTGATTGGCAACGATTTTTGCGCTCTGGTCATCGGTGTGCACAACAAAGTCGGCAACCTCTTCATACAGGGCATTGCGCTCTTGTGCCAGACGTTCCAGCACTTCGCGTGCCGGTTCTTCGGTCTGTAGCAGAGGGCGGCGTTTGTCTCGCTGTGTGCGCGCCAGCTGCTTTTCGATAGTGGTTTCGAGGTAGACCACGATGCCACGAGCAGACAACTTGTTGCGGGTTTCCCGGCTCTTGATGGCTCCACCACCAGTTGCCAGCACGATACCCTGCTGCTCAGACAATTCGCTGATCACCTTCTCTTCGCGAATACGGAAACCCTCTTCGCCTTCAACATCAAACACCCAGCCGATATCAGCACCACTGCGGCGCTCAATCTCATGATCTGAGTCGAAAAACTCCATATGCAGTTGTTCTGCCAGATGTCTACCTATGGTGCTCTTGCCCGCACCCATGGGACCTATCAGGAAAATATTGCGTTTCTCAGCCATGTTTTTTCGTTAGTAATTACAAACTGTACGACCCCGATAAATACTGGATCGGGGTACCTATGAACCTTATCTTGCGATGGATCAGGAGGGGGATTATCTCAATAGATATCGGGACTGGCAACCGCAGCCCTTACGCCCCAGCCTCATTGGGGCGTAAGGTTATATGTGTTTTACCCTCACATGTAAAGCATTCAGAAGGCGTCGGTGACTATCTTGGGGGTCACGAAAATAAGCAGTTCACGCTTTTTGTTCTCGCTGGTGGTCTTGCGGAACAGGGCGCCCAATCCGGGGATATCACCCAGCAAGGGCACCTTGGTCACATCGCTTTTGATAGTCTGCTGATAGATGCCGCCCAGCACCAGTGTCTCGCCATTGTTAACCAGTACCTGCGTCGTGATGGACTGGGCGTTGATGGAGACTGCATCACCGGTACCGGTCGGTACGGTTTCGCCCTTGGTATCCTGGGTCACGGTCAGGTCGAGGATCACCCGGTTGTCAGGGGTGATCTGCGGCGTGACTTTCAAGCTCAGTACCGCCTTCTTGAAGGTGACCGAGGTTGCACCACTGGAAGAGGACTCCACATAGGGGATCTCGGTACCCTGTTCGATCAACGCCGGTTTCTGGTTCGCAGTGGTCACCCGCGGACTGGCGATAATCTCGGCCTTGCTCTCTTTTTCCAGCGCAGACAATTCAAGGTCAAGCAGGGTTCCATCGGCCAGACGGGCAACCTGGAATGCCAAGGTACCGGCAGCATTGGTCACCGGCAGATTGACGTTCATCCGATTATCGACCGAGGGTCTGGTAATCGTTGAACTACCGTCGTTATTACCGGACGAATCATTCCCTTCAATAGAGCCTGAAGTGCTGTTGCCGTGACCATCGTTCTTGGTCACTCCCCAACGAACCCCGAGCGCTTCATCGAAACCGTCATCGATGGTCACCATACGCGCTTCGATCACCACCTGCTTGACCGGGATATCCAGAATATCCAGCATCCGCTTGATACTGCTGATAACCTCAGCCGTATCCTTCACAACCAGCACGTTGGTCCGTTCATCCACACTCACCGCGCCACGTGGCGATAGCAACTTGGTACTCTCGGATGAGAGCAGAGCAGCCACTTCGGATGCTTTTGCATAGTTGATCTGCATATATTCGGTATATAACTGGGCCAAATCAGCCACCTGATTCCGGCTCTCCAGCTGCTGTTTCTCCCGTGCCGCAATCTCTTCAGCCGGAGCAACCAGCAGGATGTTGTTATCAAGCCGCTTATCCAGACCGCGCACTTTTAAAATGATGTCGAGCGCCTGCTCCCAGGGCACGCCATCCAGACGTAGTGTCAGATTGCCTGCCACAGAATCGGTAGTAACCAGATTGAGGTTGTTGAAGTCAGCGATAAGCTGCAACACGGTTCTAACCGGGATATCCTGGAAGTTCAATGAGATGGGCTTGCCCTGATACTGCTTTGAAAACGCAGATGCCGCCGTGCGTTTTTTCACTTCGATAATGAACAGTTTATCAGCCTGATCGTAACGGTAATCAAACTGGCCATTAACCGACAGCTCAAACAGGGTATCGTTGCCCTGCCGGGACACCTCAACCTGAGAGACCGGTGTCGCAAAATCCTGCACATTGATCAGATTAAGCAAACCATCAGGCACGCGAGTACCATGAAACTTGGCCAGCACAGTTTGACCGCGGCTGCTCACATCGACGGCAGCCGAGCTGTTGTCAAGTGTGACCAGAAACTCCCCCTGACCATCCTTGCCACGACGAAAATCCACCCCGGTCACCGAGTTGAAATAGGCTCCACTGCCACTGTTTTGATAGCTGCCGAGCAGTGGTTTGCTGGCAGCAGGCGTCGCAACAGGAGGGGTTACCGGTGCAACAGGCATTGACTTGGCAACAACCTGAGAATTGAGCAGTGCCGAAGGAGCTGGAGTGGCCACCATGGCTGAGGAAGCCGTTGCGGCTGGTGCAATCAGGGCGCTTTCGCCATTAATCAGAGCTGATGAGGTCCCTTCACCAAGGGAAACCAGCAATTTGTTACCCTGTTGCTGCACCTGATAGGGAGCCAGCTGATCGAGAGCAATCTTGATATCAAGGCCAGCTCCCTTCCCTTCCACCTTGATGTTGTCTACTCCCTGACGCTGAATAGGCAGCGGGTTCACCTTGAGTACGCCCACAGCACCGGGGACATGCAACAGGAGCTGGTTAGGTTGATAGGAGAGACGATCGGTAAAGCCACTCACAGGCTCGCTGAAGCTGAGCTCCAGTTGCAACTGGTCTGCCAGCAATGGATTAACTTTTATCTCTTGCAAGGTTGCCACTGCCCACGCCTGACCAAAGGCACTGGCGCAAAACAGCAAAGCCACTTTTGTTACACTGTCTATGGTTGTTCTCATTGCTGTTCGTCCCTGATTATTGTTTTTCTTGCATATTGGCCATCGCCAACTGGGTTTCTCTTGTTACCCAGCACCCCTTCCCGTCCGGAATGGTTTCCAGTAAATCCACTGCCGTAGGAGTAATCTTGATGACTCTACCCTGATCGAGCCCCATATACTGGTTGAGCCCGACCCGTATTGATTTTCCATCAGGTGTGCTGATCAGGGCCCACAACTGCCCGGCCTTTCCCAAGGAGCCGTGCATTGACAAGCTGGCGAGAGAGTAGTTTTCCAATACCTCTTTTTCTCTGTCCATCATAACCTGTGCGCAATCAGGCTTCACCTGGGCACTATTCGCGCGCCCGACACTTGCTTCTGGTTGCGGCATCATGAAGGGGCTACGCAGATCGCGTTGTTGATAGTGCATGGGGGAAAACGGCTTCAACTGGGGTAAGGGTTCAATAGGTACAGGGGGTCTTGCCTTGGTTTCGGCAATATAGGAATCCATCTCCTCCTGACCACCACAGGCCGTCAGCAAGAGGGCAGGTAACAACCAGCAGATGCGTCTCATTGTTTCTGCTCCACTGTTTTACCGTTGTACTTGTAGGTTTTGGCCAGCATCGACATAGCAATCAGGTCTCCCTCATCCTTGCTCTGACTCAAGGTAAAGGAGTCGAGTATGACGATACGAGGCAGGGCTGCCATATCTGCCGTAAACTTGCCGATCTGATGATAATTACCTACCACCTCGATCCGCATGGGCAATTCGGTAGAAAACTCGTGCTTGACCTCCGGTTCCCAGTTGATGCGATTGAGCTTCAAGCCATTATCGGTGGCAATAAAACTGATATCGTCCAGCAAACCGGCGACCTCATGGGTATTGGGCAGCTGCTTGAGCTGGGTATCGACCAGTTGCTCGAGCTGGATCATTTGTGCCTTGTAGGCGCCCAAATTGGCTGCCAGCATCGCCTTGCTTTCAAACTGGCCTTTCAGCTCCGTCTCTCTGGCGCTCTCTTTGGCCAGATTGCCTAAGGAATTGGCAATCACGTAGTAATAAATAGCGCCACCAGTCAACACACAGCACAGCAGGATAAAGACAGCTTTCGCCCATTTTGGCCAGCTCGCGATGTCATTCAGATCAAGCTCGTTGAGTTGCTGAAGGTTCATTTGCTCTCCTTGGCCATATCCCCGGCAGCAGCGGTATTATTGGCAATCAGGAACATCATCGAGAATTGACTCAACGATACCGGCGCGACCTCCGCTGCAAAAATGGTGCTTATTTTCGACTGTCCCAGCCAGCCGGAACCATCAATTCGACGCATCATGCTGGCAACTCGACCATAAGCTTCTGTCTTGCCGTTGACATCGATAATATTGTTCTGCAACGAGAGGGTATTGAGGTAAACCCCATTGGGTACCAGAGAGGGCAACTGGTTGAAAAGACGAACGGGCACATTTCGACGCATTTGGAGATGTTCGATGAGTTGCATCCGATCGATCAGCTCCTTGCGACGTTCTTTAAGCAGGCGTATTTCTCCCAGTTGTGCATCCAGGATGGTCATCTCCTGAACCAGACGCTGATTACGCTGCTGCTGGGCGGCAATCTGACGCTCGACCAGCCAGTTGGCAAAGAGGCTCAGTGCGACAGTGACCAACACGAAAAGCCCTAGCAGGGCACCAAACTGTTTCTTTTGCCGCTGAGCACGAGCCTCGCGCCAGGGGAGAAGGTTTATATTTGACATGGTGTAAAACTCCTCAGAGCCAACCCGAATGCCGTCATATATTTAGCGCCATGTACCAGCTCGGCCTCTCCTTTCGGTTTACCAAACAGGGCGAACAGATCCGGGTGCAACACCTCGCAATTGACCTCTTCTTTTACCTGTACCAACAAACCGGGTAGCAGACTGCCTCCCCCCGTCAGCACCAGTTTTGCGATGTCGCGATAACCGGATGAACTGCAAAACAGCTGGATATTGCGCCGCACTTGCTGCAGCAGCGAGTTGATGTGGGGCATCAGCACATCCAGCTCATGGTCAACAGGCAAGGTACCTTTGGTTTTAGCCTGCTCAGCCTCATCCAGCGTCATGCCATAAAAGGAGGAGAGCGCCTGGCTGTACTGATCGCCGCCGAAGTTTTGCAAGCGGGAGTAGATCACCTCTCCCTTGACCAGCGCCGCGAAGGTCATGGCACTGGCACCGATGTCGATCACCCCGATCGGTCGCTCACTCTCCTGCAACTCGGGCAAACAGGCCACAACGGCCCGCCCCAAGGCATGGGCTCCCACATCCACTACCTTGACGGCAATGCCAGCCTCAGCGAGAGCGCTGACCCGGCCATTGACGCTCTCAGTACGGGCTGCGCTCAACAGGACATCCTGACGATCTTCACTGGCGCTGGTGTCCAGCACCTCAAAATCGAGGCTGACTTCATCGAGGGGAAAGGGAATTATCTGTTCGGCCTCCAGCTGCACCTGACTCTCCAGCTCCTTGTCACCAAGGCGAGCATCAATCTGGATGACCTTGGTGATCACATTGGAACCAGTCACCGCTGTCGCGGCATAATCGCTGTGGCCAGAGATAAGGCGCTTGAGGGTTTTCAAAGATGGGCTGACCCGCTCGATATCCTGTAGCTGGTAATCAACCAGCGTACCTTTCGGGGTGGCGACCTCGGCAACAGATTCAATATGCAGCTTGCCGGGACGACCAGTGAGGGTAACGGCCTTGATGGTCTGGCTACCGAAATCA
This sequence comes from Aeromonas sp. 602200, assembly GCF_049173895.1. Classification (NCBI taxonomy): domain Bacteria; kingdom Pseudomonadati; phylum Pseudomonadota; class Gammaproteobacteria; order Aeromonadales; family Aeromonadaceae; genus Aeromonas; species Aeromonas sp. 602200. Next base: position 180,998 of record NZ_JAAKSL010000004.1, on the reverse strand, counting down.
ATGCCCACCAGGGGGAGGAGGGATCCCTTATTAAATAGCCCAAACATATACACATCCATGCGTTATTGGGTTTTATACCTGAATTGAGTGTAGGACACTCTAATCAGATGAGAGCTTGATCCATCCTAAATGCTCTAACTATCAATGTCATAAAGTTTATACCGAAAAGTGACCCACCTCGCTTTCTTGAGATAAAGGGAGGCACCTTGGTTATTGCTCACTGTAGTGCTAACCTCTCGCATCCTGTCGATGGGTGACTTGCCACAGGAAAACCTCGAATTCCAGATGGCAAAAGGGCTATACTCTGCGCCCGTTGGCTAAATTTAAGACGATTGGTAGTTCTTCCATGCTGAAATGGCTCGTTCGCCTGTTTATTGTCATGATGCTGGGTGCTGTGCTGGGTGTTGCCAGCCTCATCGGTATCTACTTCTATATCAAACCCCAACTGCCCGATGTCACCGCACTGCGTGATGTCAAACTGGCAACCCCGATGAGGGTCTACAGCCGAGATGGGGAATTGATCGCCCAATATGGTGAAATCCGTCGCATTCCGTTGCGCTTGGATGAAATCCCCCAACCAATGATCGATGCCGTACTGGCAACCGAAGATGCCCGCTTCTACGAGCACCCCGGCATTGACCCCATCGGCATCATTCGCGCCGCCTCCGTCTGGGCCGTATCAGGTCATGCCCGTCAGGGTGCCAGCACCATTACCCAGCAGGTTGCACGCAACTTCTTCCTGAGCAATGAGAAAACCATCATCCGCAAGATAAAGGAGGTCTTCCTGGCCTGGCGGATCGAGCAGAATCTCTCAAAAGACGAGATCCTCGAACTGTACCTCAACAAGATCCCTCTCGGTTATCGCTCCTTCGGGATCGGTGCTGCGGCTCAGGTTTATTTTGGTAAAGAGGTCAAGGATCTGGGGCTGGACGAGATCGCCATCATTGCAGGTCTGCCCAAAGCCCCCTCCATGCTCAACCCCATCCGATCCCCCGAGCGCGCCTTTGCGCGCCGCAACGTTGTGCTTGGTCGGATGCTGGAGACCGGCAAGATCACCCAGGCCCAGTTTGACGAAGCGTCCAAAATGCCGATCAAGGCCCGTTTTCACGGCGCCGAAGTGACCCTGCACGCTCCCTATCTGGGTGAAATGGTACGCCAGAAGATGGTAGAGCAGTTTGGTGAAGATGCCTACACCATGGGCCTGCACGTCTACACTACCGTCTCTGCCGAACGCCAAAGGGCCGCCAGACAGGCTCTGCTGGATGGCGTCTTTGCCTACGATATGCGTCACGGCTATCGTGGCCCGACGGCCCAGTTGTGGAAGGCAGGCGAAACAGCTTGGGATTACGAGCAGATCGTGGCCCACCTTGGCAAGCAACCCACTTATGATCCGCTGATGGCGGCCGTAGTTACCAAGCTCGGTGACCGTAGCGCCACACTGGTACTTAAAAATGGCAAGGAAGCAGAGCTGGGCTGGAACGGCATTAAATGGGCTCGCTCCTTTATTACCGACGACCGCCAAAGCTATGCCCCGAAATCGGCACGCGATGTACTGAAAGTCGGCGCCCAGATCTGGGTGCGGGAAGAGGGCGAAGAGTTGCTGCTGGCCCAAATCCCGGACGTCAACGCCGCGCTGGTTGCCATGAACCCGAAAAATGGCGCGCTGGAAGCAGTAGTTGGCGGCTTCAGCTTCGAACTATCCAAATTCAACCGGGTCGATCAGGCGCGTCGCCAGATCGGTTCAAATATCAAGCCTTTCCTCTATGCGACCGCGCTGGAGCACGGCTATACCCTGGCGTCGCTCATCAACGATGCGCCAATCAACCAGTGGGATCCGTCAAAAGGGCCCATGTGGCAGCCCAAGAACTCCCCGGCCGTTTATGATGGCCCCACCCCGCTGCGTCTGGGTTTGGCCAAGTCCAAGAACGTGATGTCGGTTCGACTGATGCGCGCCATCGGTCTGGATACCTATATCGACGGTCTGACACGCTTTGGCTTCCCCCGCGACTTCATCTCGCCCCATGAGTCACTGGCGCTGGGCGCAGCCGAATTTACCCCCCTCGAGGTGGTGCGTGGTTACTCGGTACTGGCCAACGGTGGCTTCCTGGTGACCCCATACTTCATCGACAAAGTCACCGACAGCCTGGAGAACACCCTCTATCAGGCCAATCCCGCCATCGCCTGCAGCAATTGCGAACAGCAGACGGCGTCCGAACAGAGCACACAGTCACAGCCAACTGTTGATGGCACAGCACAAGATGGCTCTCAGACTCCTCTCGCACCGCTCATAGCCCCGCATACCATAAGTGCCCAGAGCGCATTCCTGATCACCGACACCCTGAGCACAGCCATCTGGGGTGGCAACGGCTGGCGTGGTACCGGCTGGCGTGCAGCCCGCGACCTGAAGCGTCACGACATCTCCGGTAAAACCGGTACCACCAACGAATCGCGGGATGCCTGGTTCTCCGGCTACACCCCGGACATAGTCGCTACTTCCTGGATCGGTTTTGACAACCACCAACGTGGCCTTGGTCGTGCCGAATTTGGTGGTGGCGCCGCACAGCCTATCTGGATCGACTTCATGAAAGTCGCTCTCAAAAAGCTACCGGAGCACAAGATGCCGGTTCCCGAGGGGATCATGACGGTGAAGATTGACAGCGAAACAGGCCTGCTGGCGACCAGTGGTGGCACCGACGAATACTTCAAGGAAGGTACTGAGCCGACCCGTTACGCTGCGCCCAGCTCGGACGGCAATCAGGTCTACGGCGGCGACAACCCCGATGTGGAAGGGCCTGTCTCTACCGACGATATCTTCTAAGCTGCTCTCGCGGCAGCAACAAAACCGGCAGCCTTGGCTGCCGGTTTTTTTATTGGGCCAACTGCTTGCGCATCAATGTAGCGATCGTGGCCGCCAACTCGTTGAAACAAGGGCGACGCACCGAGTAGTGGCGATAGAGCAGCGAGATAGTCCGCCCTGGCACCGGGTCGACCACGGGTCGATAACTGACTCCTCCCTCATCATGATCGGCAGGTACGGCCAGCTTTGGTACCAGAGTCATGCCGCTACCGGCAGCTACCATGTTGCGCAGGGTCTCGAGACTGGTACCCTTGAAGCGCTGATCTTCACCTATCCCACCAGCAAAACAGAATCCCATCGCCTGATCCCGCAAACAGTGGCCATCGGCCAGCATCAGCAATTTCTTGCCCTTGAGATTGCCGAGCGGCACCTGTCTGGCCTGTGCTTCGGGGTGATGGCAAGGCACCGCCAACCACATCGGCTCGTGGTAGAGCTGGATTGAACCAAACCCCTCCATCCCCGGCATCTCGGCCAGAATGATGCAATCCAGCTCCCCCTCTTCCAGCCGCTTGAGCAGGGTCTGGGTTTGCTCCTCATAGAGGTAGAACTCCAGCTGGGGGAAACGCTCACGCAGGGCCTGGATAATGCGGGGCAACAGATAAGGGCCCACAGTCGGAATAAAGCCGATATGGATCTCCCCGGACATCGGCTCGGAAAAATGCTGGCCGATGCTCTTGAGCTCACGCACCTCCTTGAGCACCCGACGCGCCTGATGAGCCATGGCATCGCCAGCCGGGGTAAACAGCACCTTGCGCGAGGTACGTTCGATCAGAATGACACCGAGTTCATCCTCCAGCTTGCGCAGCTGACCGCTCAGGGTAGGTTGACTGACAAAGCAGCGTTCGGCGGCTTTGCGAAAATGTTTTTCCTCATCCAGCACCACCAGATATTCGAGATCGCGAAGATTCATACAGCAAGAGTCCTGCCTGGAAAATGGGCCATCAGCATGCACAATATCACCCGGCGGAACAAGTCATCGGCTCGCTCTGGCCCTCGGAAATAACAAAGCCCGATCACCTCGCGGCAATCGGGCTGTTTGACTCGACAAGGGATTACACCCTAAAACGGCGCACCATATCCTGCAACTGGCTGGCCAAATGGTTCAACTCGTTGCAAGCTTGAGCCATCTGGGTGGCACCGGCCGCCACCTCTTCGGAGGCGTGGCTGATATTGACCACGTTGCGGTTGAGCTCCTCACTCACCGCCCCCTGCTCTTCGGTGGCTGTCGCAATCTGGATATTCATGTGGGAGATGCTGCTGACCGAGCCACTGATCTGGGAAATGGACTCTCCCGCCTCCCGAGCGGTAGCTACAGTGGTGTTCATCAGCTCCTGACTCTGTTGCATGGTACTGCCCGCCTGTTCGGCACGCTGCTGCAACTCGGCAATGATGGTATTGATCTGGGAGGTGGAGTCCTGAGTGCGCTTGGCCAGCGTACGCACCTCATCAGCCACCACCGCAAACCCCCGTCCCTGCTCACCGGCACGGGCCGCTTCAATGGCCGCGTTCAATGCCAGCAGGTTGGTCTGTTCGGCAATGCCGCGGATCACCTCCAGCACCATGCCGATATTGCGGCTATCATCGCCCAGTTGCCGGATCACCACTGCAGTGCTCTCGATGGCCCCTGCCACCCGCTCGATGCGCAAAATAGAGTCATTAACAGTCTTGGCCCCAATCTCTGCGGTTTCGCTGGCCGAGGTGGCGGCACTGGCGGCATCGCTGGTGTTGCGAGAAACCTCCTGCACCGTGGCCTGCATCTCGTTCATCGCGGTTGCCAGCTGATTAAGTTCATGCTGCTGGGCACTCATGTTGGCCGCTGACTGCCTTGCTACCGAGCTCATCTCTTCGGTGGCCGAACTCAGTTGCACCACTGAGCCCGACACTTCACTCACCAGGGTGCGCAGATTGGTCTGCATCTCGCCAAACCCTTTGGCAAGAGTCCCCAGTTCATCATTGTTGAACTGTTGCATATCGATGCGGGAGGTAAGATCACCGGAGGAGACACGGCGGGTCTGCTCCAGCAGGGCCATCACCGGATTGCGGATCTGGGCGGTCAACAGCCAGGCAATCACCACCACAAAAGCCAGCGTCACCAGGCTGACAATAATGCTCATGGTTCTGGCATTGCTATACATGGCCGCAATGTCTTTCACCATCTCATCGGCAATCTCGTTATTGATCTCCCGCAAACGATAAGACTTGGCACCAACCTCTTCCAATGCGGCACGAGTCTCGTTTTTGCGCAGACTTCTGACTTTATCCAGATCGCCAGCAGCAAAGGCATTTAACAGCTGGTCATGTACCGAAAAATACTTGGCCCCCGCCGCAACCACCTGCTCATAAACCTGCTTCTCTTCACCAGTAGTGAAAGGTAAAGCACCATATTTTTGGGCTGCTTGCTCAAATTCCTGCTTGGCCTTATTGAAGGTCAGGGTGCGATCGCTTACCTCTTGCTCATCCTTGTTCAGGCCACCGATGACCTGGGCCAACTCTGAACGACGCGCATCCAGCACGGCAACATGCATCTGGCTCGCCAGACGAGTAGAAGGCAGTAAATTACCCGTGATGGTTTCGGTATCACCATAGAGCTTTGCCAGCTGGCTGATTGAAAACCAGGCCAAGCCCAGTACCAACAAGGCCAGGATGGCAAATCCGGCACTCAGTTTCTGGCCGATGGACATGTTTTTGAACATATAAGGGCTTCCTTGAAATGAGTCTTCACTCCCGCAACATCCACCGGGAATGGTCATATAGAGCATAGCCTGCACCCGGAAAACAGAAGGATTTCATACCGTTTCTGTGATTGTTTGCCTATCGGCCCTGGACACCTTTCCTGAAGCGGTCTCGTGTTCAAATAACAGCCATCATGTCATTAGAGCCAGCAGATGCGTGCTCAGAGCATCCGGCTCCCCCAGAAAATCGGCAACCCGTACAGGCGTGACCCGCCCCTTGTGCATCAGCCCAAGGGTGGGATAACCCTGACCACCCAGCCGTTTCATCCAGCCCTGGCTATCTGCCAGATGTTGCAGCAATGGGGCCTGCAGATAGGCTTGCTGGAACGCGTCTTCACTGACCCCCTGCTCTGCCGCCAGCGTGGCGAGAAATGCCGGCTCACCAATCCAGATCCCGTCCCGATAGTGGGATTGCTGGATCCGGTGCAACATAGCCAACCCATCCCCCCCCAAGGCCGTGACGGCCAAAACCGCACGGATCGGCGGCTCGGAGTCCAGCAGACACCCTTCGCGCAGCAGCAGTTCGTTAAAGTAGCGCTCGCCAAAATGCTGGCCGGTCAGCGCCTCGATCCGCTGATCATGGGGGCGCACATAATCACGCAATGCCTCGCCCATAGGCTGACGGCGACTACCCAGCCAGAGACCGCCCGCATGCAGCTCGATCTTGAGCCCAGCAATGGTGGCTGCCGCCTGCAACAGGGGGGCGGCACCGTAGCACCAGCCACAGAGCGGGTCATAGACATAATGGAGGGTGGTTTGTTGTTCGCTCATCTTCATTCTCACTTCAATCTCGGATAAAAAACCGGGCCCTTAGGCCCGGTAAAAACACAGGGAAAGCAGGCTCAGTGGCTTACCACTTCATCTCGCCGGTATTGACCTTGGCACCGATGGCCAGACCATCGTCAACCGGCAGTGCCGGATAGGCTTTCTTCAGAGCCTCAATCAGCTCACCGGAGTTTTTCGCCTTGGCCAGCTCCTGTTCGAAACGCTCTACATAGTCACGGGTAAAGGTCACAGCAGCAGTGCCTTTGGGAGCAGTGCCCAGGAAGTGGCCCGGTACCACACGCTCGGGTTTCAGGGCCAGCAGGTTATCCAGCGCCTTGACCCAGTTGCTGCGAGCCGCTTTGGTCTGGCTGTCGGCCATCCAGACATGCACCCCGTGGTAGACCGGCACACCACCAAAAGCAGTCTTGATGGAAGGGGCCCAGAGGTAGGCATTCGGGGTATTCATCTCTTTGATTTCAATCTTCTCGCCATCCAGCGTCAGGTGGCTGGCGGTCATCACTTGCGGCACGGTCAGGCTCTTCGGTGCACCCTTGCCGAGGATCGGGCTCCAGTAGCTCAGCTTGGCATCCTTGGTCTTGTTGATATGGTCAACCACATGCTGGTCGGCCAGCACTTTGACATCCGGGAACGCCGCCATGACCGGCTCCAGACCGAAGTAGAAGTCGGGGTCACCGGCACTGATATAGACAGTGGTCAGCTTCTTGCCGCTCTTCTTGATCATGTCGACCAGCGCCTGACCATTTTGCACGTCGAACTGGGCATCGATCAGGATGGCCTCTTTGTCACCGGTCACCAGTGAGGAGGAGACCGGGAAGATCGCCTTCTCGCCAGGGTTGTAGACGGTCACGCTCAGGGGGGCGGCCAGTGCGGCGCCACTCAACAGGGTGGTCGCCAGAGTCAAGTTGCGGATCAGGGTGTTGTTCATCATCTATTCCTCATTAAGTATTCGGGGGTTCATTTGATGGACACAGTGTATTGGATCACTTAAGGTGCAAATACAGCATAAAAAGCGCATCACTGTTGCACATATCGAACATATAGAGAGCCATACATGGATCGACTGACCGCCTTGCAGGTCTTTGTCAGCGTAGTCGAACAGGGGAGCCTGAGCGGCGCCGGAGAGAAACTGGATATGTCGCGCGCCATGGTGTCGCGCTATCTGGCCGAGCTGGAGAGCTGGATGGGCGCCCGCCTGCTGCACCGCACCACCCGTCGTCTGAGTCTGACCGGACCGGGAGAGGAAGCGCTGAACCGGGCCCGCGCCATGCTGGCGCTCGGCGAAGAGATGGAGCAGATCGCCGTGAAGGGGGATGACGCCCCCAAGGGACAACTGCGGATCACCAGCAGCTACTCCCTGTCGGAAGCCTTGCTGGTCGGGGCTGCTAACGACTATCTGGCGCAATACCCGGGGACGGCCATCGACATTCTGCTGCTCGACAGAACCGTCAATCTGGTGGAGGAGCGGATCGATCTGGCGGTGCGCATCACCAACGACCTCGACCCCAATCTGGTGGCGCGTCGTCTCGGCACCTGCCACTCGGTAGTCTGTGCCAGCCCGGCCTATCTGGCCCGTCATCCAATGCCACACAAGGTGCAGGATTTGGCGCTGCACAACTGCCTCACCTACACCTACTTTGGCAAGAGCCTGTGGGAGTTCAATGGACCGGACGGTCCCGAGTCAGTGCCGGTCAGCGGTAACCTGAGCGCCAATATCTCCAACCTGCTGCTGGAAGCAACGCTTGAAGGTGCCGGGATCAGCCTGCAACCCCGCTACTCGGCACAACCCTATCTGGATCGCGGGGAACTGGTGCCCCTGCTGACCGACTGGCAGCCCAAGCGCCTCGGCGTCTACGGGGTGTATGCCACCCGCAAGCAGATGTCGCCACTGCTGCGCAGCTTCCTCGATTTTCTGCTGGCCCGCATGGCGGCGGATCCCATCTGGCAGGAGTAAGCACTCCGCACACCCAAACATAACGAAGGGGCCGCTGTGGGCCCCTTCTTCATCTTCATCAGTTGATCAGGCTTCAAATCCGAATGGTTCTGAGTGCGGCGCTTCCGGCTGCGCACTCTCGTCCAGGAAAATATCCCGATAAGCCACATAGATGGAGTAGTTGAGCGCCGGGATCACCACCAGCAGACCTACCAGTAACAGCACAGCGCCAAACAGCAACAACATGGCTGAGAGCAGTCCCCACCAGAAGAAGGGCCACATATTGCGCCAGCAGCCGAAGAAGCTCAGACGCACCGCCTGGATGATGCCGATATCGTGGTGGTAGATCAGCGCAGGAGCAAAGGTGCCCCCCATCAGCACGGGAATGATGAGCAGCATCCCCACCAGCAACACCAGCAGCAGTTGTTGCAACTGGCTGGCAGAGACCACCATGCTCTCGGGATCCTGCGTCAACAGCGGGAGCAGCCCCCACACGGAGAGCAGACCGAGACAGACGAGGCCAACCAGGCTGAACAGCAGCAACACCAGCAGACCGCCGAGCATCAGCGGGGTCAACTTGTGGCGAAAACCGGCGAAGAGATCGGCAAACTGCAGCGGCTCCCCCCGATAACCCCGAGCGGCGACCGCCACCCAACCCGCGCCCCACACCATGTAGAGCAGCTGGGAGATAAGGCCCCCCGCCGGCAGTTGCTCCAGCAGCATGCCCACCATAAACCAGACCAGCACCATGGCTACGCTGATCCCCATCCCCTTGTTGAAGATATCGAACCCGCTGCGAACCCAGAGCCAGCCACGACCTGTCGTGTATCGGGCCGGTGTGGTGCGCAAAGGGGGTAATCCGTTCATATCGTCTCCTCGGAGTGTCGGTGGCATCAGTGCCGGAAGCCGATTCTAGAGCCAGGGCGGGGGCGACTCAATGGCGAAGCAACCCGAGCACGACATAAAACCTGACGCAACTATGCACAAAAGGGGCATCAGCCACGCCCCGCCACTGGCTGCCCCGACCATAACGAGGCACAATCTGCCCCCTCCTCCAGCCGCGCCTGTCGTGGCCAGCATGTCGTGATCACCCTTTAGTGATCGACGAATGCCGGACAAGGGGTTGTCATCCCGCTATCCCGGGCGTTTTAACATCGAGTGGTATCGTCATGAGAGTTGTGTGTTGTCTGTTGTTGTTACTGGCCAGCCAGTCAGCCCTGGCCGAGGGTTTTATCAGTCGCCTGCTCAACCATCCGGTGCCGGGTGGCGTTGCGGTGATCCCTCTTGGCGCCTCTGCCACTGCCCCCACGGCCCGCTATCATGACAAACCCGTGCTGGTGGTGCGCGAAGACAACCAGTGGATCGCCATCGTCGGCATCTCTCTCAAAAACCCGCCCGGTGCCCAGCAACTGAGCACAGGTGATGGCCGTACTCTCGGCTTCACCGTGACCCCCAAGCACTACCGCGAGCAGCACATCAAGCTCAAGAACAGCCGTCAGGTCAATCCGCTCGCCGAGGATATGACCCGTATCAACCGCGAGCTGGCGGAGCAGAGCCGGGCTTACCAGACCTTCAGCCCCAACCAGCCGAGCAACCTGCTGTTCGACAAGCCGGTCAACGGCCCCCTCTCCAGCCCGTTTGGCCTGCGTCGTTTCTTCAATGGCGAGGAGCGCAACCCCCACTCCGGCCTCGACTTCGCCGTGGGCGCCGGCACCCCGATCAAGTCCCCCGCCGCAGGCAAGGTGATCCTGATCGGCAACTACTTCTTCAATGGCAATACCGTCTTTGTCGACCACGGTCAGGGGCTCATCAGCATGTTCTGCCACATGTCGAAGATCGATGTGAAGCTCGGCCAGAGCCTGCCGCGTGGCGGCATCGTCGGGCGAGTCGGTTCGACCGGCCGCGCTACCGGCCCCCATATGCACTGGAACGTCAGCCTCAACGACACCCGGGTCGATCCCGCCATCTTTATCGGCGCCTTCAAGCCCTGAATCGGCAGAGCCCGTTAACAAAACATCCTCTAACAAAACAGGCAGCCCATGGCTGCCTCTCTACTATCTGCACGTCGTACCTGACTGCCTATCCGGCCTGCGTGTGAGCACCGGATTCCCGATGCATCGCTCGCCACATGACCAGCACCAGCAACAAGCTGCAGCTAGGCAACGCCAGCCATACCCCGGGCACGCCCCACAGGGTCGAGAATCCCCACAAGAAACCGCCGATCAGCACCAGCTTGCCACCGGTGAGCAGGGAGGCGATGCGGGCCCGATTGATGGCCTGGAAATAGGTGGCCCCCACCAGCAACAAGCCCTCCATCGGCAGCCCCCAGAAGTAGAGCCAGATCCCGAGGCTCGCCACCGGCAAGAGAGCCGCGTTGTCGCCGGCAAACAGATAAACAGCCGCCTCCGGCCAAAAGTAGAGCGGTACCATACCGCACAGCGCGATGGCCACCGTCACGGTCAGTGCCAGATTGCGTACCCGCAACACCCGCTGCCAGTTGCCTGCTCCCGCATTGAAGCTGGCGATGGGCTGAATGCCCATGGCGATCCCCTCGAAGATGAGATAGAAGAACGCCTCGGTATAACTGATCACCCCGTAGGCAGCGACATGCAGGGAGGTGCCTACGGCCAGCAGCGCCTTGTTGTGCAGTGCCAGCACCACCGAGAGGTACAGGTACATCAGAAAGCTCGACACTCCGAGACGCAGCATCTCCCCCATCAGCCGCCAGTTTGGCATCAGGGTATCCCAACCAATCCGCAGCTTGCTGCGCGGGGTAAAGAAGTGCCACAGGCAGAGCCCGCCGGTCACCGCCTGGGAGAGCATGGTGGCAATGGCGGCACCTGCCAGTCCCCACGGAATTACAGCCATCAGCAGATAGTCAAGCAGCACATTGAGCAGGCCGCCACCGACCAGGATCCAGGTAGTGAGCCCCGGGCGCCCGTCATTGCGCAGCAGGGCGGTAAAGGCCATGGAGAGAATGGCAAAACCGCCGAGCCAGGCATACCAGTGCAGATAGGCCAGACCGGCGCTGAAAATCTCTCCTTCGGCCCCCATCCAGGCCAGCATGGTGTCGCCATGACGGATCCCGACGTAGGCAAGCAGCACCGCAGCCAGCAGCACCATCACCAGTGAATTGCCGACAATATGGCGGGCCTTCTGCTGCTCGCCGCGTCCCAGATGAAAGGAGACCAGGGCCGATGCGCCCATGCCTATCAGGGCGCCGACCGCATAGAGCACGGCACAAATCGGGTAAGCGAGCATCAGACCGGCAAGCCCGTCCTGACCCAGAATATGACCGACGAAGATGCCGTCTATGGTGACATAGATACCGGTGACCAGCATGGCGGCCACGGTCGGCGTAACGTAACGCCAGAAAAGGCGAGATAGCGGGGCAGTGCCCAGATCAACGGCTGACATATTTGGCCCAGTGCAGAAAAAGCGCTAGGGATAATAGCGAAACGGCAGCATGACTTCCTGTTATTTGTGTTACGAATCATTAATATAGACTGCTTTACCCAGCGCCAGGCCCTGCTTTAGGCTAGGACCACCCTTTCTGAACGGAAACGAGCCTCATGTTGCAACGCCTGCTCACCCTCTTGCTGCTCTCCCTTCTCTTGTTGCCGCCAGCCGTGCGCGCCGACGATGCCATTGCCCAGGCCGAATCCCTGTTGCAGAGCGTGCCCAAAAGCGACACCCCGGAAAACCAGAAGCTGCGGGAGAGCTACCAGCAGGCGCTGCAATATGCCAGAGAAGCACTACGTTACCGGGAACAGAGCAAAGCCTATCAGCAGATCCTTATCGACTACCCCAAGGAGTCGGCACGGCTCAAGGAGAGCCTGCATAACTATCAGCCCCTCTCCCGCTCACCGCTTGCCACGCTCAAGGAGGAGGCGCTGCGCCAGGCCATTGGCCTGAGCAGCAACCGTCAACTCAATCTGCGCAAGGAGCGCCAGGGGGTGATGGACAGTCTCAATCAGCTGGAGAGCACAGGTCAGGAGTATCACCTGCGGGTGGATGATCTGCGCAAACAGCTGCAACTGACCCGCAGCCAGCTGGAGCGACTGAGCTTTAGCAGCGAATCGGATCGGTTGCAGGAGTCCCAGCAACTGGTGACCAGAATGAAGGAGCAGAGCCTCTCAGACCGGATCCAGATGCTGGAGCTGGAGCAGCTTTCCGCCCAGCAGCGCAACGATCTTGGCAAGCTGAAACTGCAACAGCTCAATCTGGCCATCGCCGATGAGGATGAGTGGCAAGCCAGCCTGCTGGCCCAGCAGAACCAGCTAAGGCGGGAAAAGACCGAGCTGGCACTCAAAGAGAGCGAGCGGTTACGCAAACAACTCACCACCGACATGCCGCTGCTGCTGGAGCAGCAGCAAAAAAACCAGGCGATCTCGATCCAGCTCGGCACGCTGGAGGATCAGATTGAGCGGGTGCAGGACGAACAGCGCACCATCGACAAGAATCTGTTTGAGCTAAACGATCTGGTCAACTCGGTACGCGAACAGCTGGAGTGGCTGCAGATCAGTACGGCTTATGGTGAAAACCTTCGCAGCAAACTTTCCGACCTGCCAGCCTATTTCCCCCTCGACAAACTGGAGTCGGAGATCGTCAATGCCCGCATGGCCAAGTACCAGTACGAGAGCGAGCAGGATGGACTGAAGGACACCAACCTGTTGCGCGAGAAGTTGCTGTCTGGAGAGGAGGTGACTCTGGATCGCCCACAATTGTCGGTGCTCGACAACCTGCTCAAGGCCCGTCGTCAACTGCTGACCCGACTAAACGATGCATCAGACACCCTGATCCAGGAACAGACCAGGCTCAAACTGCTCTATAGTCGCCAAAACAGCAAGATCGACGAAATCCGCGAACTCAGCGCCAGCCACCTGTTCTGGCTGCCAGATGTGCGCCCCTTTACGCCGCAGGTGATGCTCGGTATTCCTGCCGCGCTGGCCCTGGCCTTTAACCCGAACAACTGGCTGCAGCTGCCCTATGCCATCGCCGAGAACAGTCCTATCACACTCACCCTGGCAGGCCTTGGTCTACTGGTGCTGACCTGGAGCTGGATCAAACTGGCCCGCCATTTGAGCCAGTTCTGCGACTACATAGCACCACGTATCGGCAAGGTGACCCAGGATAAATTCAGTCTCACCAGCCGATTGCTGCTGCGCTCCCTGATTGCATCTTTGCCGCTGCCCGCCATGGTATTGATGGTGCGCGGCCTGCTCGAAGGGGCCTGGCAATACCCGTTCGCCGTCGCGATCGGGCGTGGACTTGGTGAAATATGGTTTCTGCTGCTGGCACTGGTGATGGCCCGTCACCTGACGCTCGAGCGGGGGATCCTGATCCTTCACTTCCGCTGGCCAAAAGAACGAGTCCAGCAGGTATGGAACCAGTTTCGAACCCTGCTGCTGGTGCTGATCCCTAGCTTCTTCGTGCAGGGGATGGCCAACAGCTATCAGGAGCACGCCTTCTACGACTCCCTCGGCCGGATGGCCTTCATGATCGGCGCGCTCTGGCTGCTGCTTTTCTTTGCCCGCCTCAACCGGGAGCGACTACCGCTCACCTGGGGCCAGAGTGACATGACCAAGCCCCACCTGCTGCATCATTTCATCTGGAACAGCCTGATGCTGGCACCATTGCTGGCGGTGATTGGCTCCCTGTTTGGCTACTTCTATACCTCGCGTACCCTGCTGCGCCAGCTGGAGCTGAGCCTGCTGATGGGGCTGGGCTGCCTGCTCATCTACTATCTGGCCAGACGCTGGATGCTGATCCAGCGCCGCCGCCTTGCCTTCGAGCGTGCCAAGAGCAAGCGCGCCGAGATCCTGGCCCAGCGCGGCCGTGACGACAATCAGGAGGAGCTAAGTTCGGAGATCCCCGATGTGGTGGAAGAGACTGAGCTGGACCTCGACACCATCAGCGCCCAGTCGCTGGGGCTGGTGCGCACCCTGCTGATGCTCGGCTTCACCATGCTGGTGGTAGTGCAATGGTCGGATCTCAACTCGGCGTTCAGCTTCCTCAGCAATATCGAGGTATGGCAGGTGAGCAGCAAGATTGGTGGCATCGAGCAGCTCTCCGCCATCACCCTGCAGGATCTGATGCTGACCGCCTTCGTCTTCATCCTGACCGTAGTGACCGCCCGCAACCTGCCGGGGCTGATGGAGCTGACCCTGCTTCAGCACCTCAGCCTCTCTCCCGGAACCGGCTTTGCACTCACCACGATCAGCAAGTATCTGGTGATCCTCGTTGGCGCCCTCACCGGTTTCTCCATGCTCGGTATCGACTGGTCGAAGACCCAGTGGCTGGTGGCCGCCCTCTCGGTAGGGCTGGGTTTCGGCCTGCAGGAGATCTTCGCCAACTTTGTTTCCGGCCTCATCATCCTGTTCGAGAAACCAATCCGGCTCGGTGACACTGTGACCATTCGCGATCTCACCGGCACCGTAACCAAGATCAAAACCCGGGCGACCACCATAGTGGATTGGGATCGCAAGGAGATCATCGTGCCCAACAAGGCCTTTATCACCGAGCAGTTCATCAACTGGTCGCTCTCCGATGCGATAACCCGGGTCAAACTGCGGATCCGGATCGGTCTGACCCGTGATCCGAAACTGGTGCAACGTATTCTTGAGGAGGCGATCCATGCCTCTACTCTGGTACTGGAGACCCCCAGTCCGGAAGTATTCCTGATCGAATTCACCGACTCGGCGCTGATCTACGAGATCCGCCTCTACGTCAACAACATGGATCACCGGATGCCCATCACTCACGAGGTTCACTCGCTGGTGCTGGAGAAGATGCAGCAGCAGGGACTTCCCCTGCCCCATCAACAGATCGACATTCACCTGAGCCGCGGCTGATCCCCGAGGTACAAGGAGCAGAACATGCAAATTATTGCCCACCGTGGTGCCAGCGGTCTGGCACCGGAAAACACCCTCAAGGCGATGGCAAAAGCACTGACGCTGGGAGTCAGTGCCATCGAACTGGATGTACAGGCAGCAGATGACGAGTTATGGGTATTTCACGATCGGAGGCTGGAGCGTTGTACCAACGGCAAGGGGGTGCTGACTGAACAATCACGAGCCTATCTGGAGCAACTCGATGCCGGTGAGGGAGAGGTGATCCCGACCCTGTGGCAAGTGATGGAGATTATCGCCGGACACTGCGAGCTGCATATCGAGCTCAAGGGTGCCGATACCGCTGACGCGGTGGCATCCCTGACCCGAAGGGCAGAGGCCGAGCTTGGTTTTACCCCAGAGCAGTGGGTGGTTTCGTCCTTCCATCACCCGGAGCTGGCCCGATTTGCCGCCTTGCGGCCCGATATCCGCCTCGGCGCCCTGACCGCCAATCTGCCACTCAACCTGGCGCTGTTTGCTGATGAGCTGGGGGCCTGGTCACTTAACTGCGACGTGGATTTTGTCGACCGGATACTGGTGGAAGATGCACATCAACGCGGATTAAGGGTTCTAGTTTATACCGTTGATTATCATGAAGATTATGAAAAACTAGCCAGCATGGGGGTCGATGGAATCTTCACCAATCGTCCAGATCGTTTCCTGTAGCCACCTGACAAGGATACACATATGGATAAGCTCTGATTTAGGCACTAACTTTAAATAGCTGATCGGGATACAAAGAGTTCAACTTCAGCCGATAAGAACAGGCACATAACAATAACCAGTTTCCACACACTCAGACTGACGCTCACAAGGATGTAACTATGAACTTATCGATTAAAAACAAGCTGGTCCTGGCTATCGGGGTCATCATTCTGGTGATCACCGGGATACAGGTCTGGTACAACACCTCGCAACTGCGCAGCGAAACCCAGCGGCTGGTCTGGAATATCATCGACGAAAGCTCCATGGCCAACGTCAAGGGGATCTCCCGCTGGGTTGACTCCCGTATCGCCATCGTCAGCACCACCAAGGAGGCTTTCACCAAAGAGGATGAACCCATCAGCCATCTGGCCCAATCCATGAATGCAGGTGGATTCGACCTGGTCTATGCCGGTACTGCCGATGGCAAGATGATCCAGAGCAAGCCCACCAACCTCCCTGCCGGTTATGACCCCCGTCAACGCCCCTGGTACAAGGATGCGATGGCAGCTGGCAAACTGGTCATTACTGCCCCTTATGCGGATATCTCTACCGGACAACTGATTGTCACCATTGCCGAGCCGTTCCAGCGCGGCAACACTCAGGGCGTCATCGCCGGTGACGTATCCATCAGCGCCCTTATCTCGGATATTCTGGCAGTCACTACCGAGGGCACCTACGCCATTCTGGTAGACAGTAATGGCACCATCATCGCCCACCCGGATGCCTCGTTGAGTCTCAAGTCTGCCACCGCACTGGCCCCTGAATTGACCGCTTCTTACATCAACCAGATCGCCCATGACGGCATGATCAACGAGCTGGTGATCAGTGGCAAGAAAGAGGTCTTTGACTTCAACGCAATCCCCAATACCAACTGGTATTACGGCATGATGGTGGATGAGGAGACCGCCTATCAGTCGGTGCGCAGCATGGTCACCTCCTCCCTCATCCAGGGGCTTATCACCATACTGATCGTGGCTGGCTTCTCCTATGTCGCCATCAATGGTTCACTGGCACCCCTGAAAACCCTGGGCGAAGCGATTGCCGATCTCTCACGCGGCAACGGTGATCTGACCCGCCGCATCAAGATCGAGCGGGAAGACGAGGTGGGCGCGGTTGCCAAGCACGTCAACACCTTCATCGACCGGATCCATGTGATGGTGCAGGATATCTCCAACTCCTCGACCCAGCTTAATCAGCAGGCCAAATCCTCCCACAGCATGGCGGAGAAGGCGAATCAGGGGCTGGCACGTCAGCAAAACGAAATCTCCCAGATCGCTACTGCAGTACACGAGATGTCGGCCACAGCCGTTGAAGTGGCAAGCAACGCCGAACAGACCGCCGAAGCAGCCCGCTCTTCTAGCAGCAGTTGCGAACATGGCAAGCAGGTGATCGCCCGCAACCAGCGCTCCATCACCGATCTGGCCACCCAGGTGGAACAGGCCTCCAACATCATTCAGGAACTGGAGAAAAACGCTCAGGAGATCAACACCATCCTCTCCACCATTCAGGGCATCGCCGAACAGACCAACCTGCTGGCACTCAACGCAGCTATCGAAGCAGCCCGTGCAGGCGAACAGGGCCGGGGTTTCGCTGTGGTGGCAGACGAAGTGCGGGTGCTGTCACAGCGTACCCATAGCTCCACCGTCGAGATCCGCAGCATGATCGAGACCCTGCAGCGCAATACCCAGGGGGCAGTCAGCACCATGCATGAAGGACAGCTGCTGGCCCAGAACAGCGTGGATGATGCCAACAACGCCACCCAGGCGCTGGAACAGATCACCTCCTCCATCAATCAGATCTCCGACATGGCGACCCAGATATCCAGCGCGGCGGAAGAGCAACGAGCGGTGACCGACGAGGTCAGCCGCAACATTCAGGCGGTGAAAGATGTCTCGGACGAACTGGCAGTGGATGCAGACAGCTCACGCCATCTCTCTGAACAACTTAAAAATATTTCGGGTGAACTGAGCAATCAGGTCGGCATGTTCCGCATTTGAGTATGAGCAAAAGGGGCCGTACAGGCCCCTTTTATTTTTCTAAATAGCGCTTAATTTTCAGTGAGTAATCTCACATTACCCGCCAAATACCCCGCCTTGAAATCCTTGTGATTCGTCTGGGATTATCAGATCACCGCCGTGGTCACCGCAGCATTTCGGATTAACTATTTCTATCCGAACAAGTAAATGCCAATAATTCTCATTAAAAAATTACAATAAAAAACTTAAAATTTTTTTCGCGAGTACCTAAAAAGAGAGGTGATTCGCATTTTATTGAAAGAAAACTACGTACAATCCAGAAGTTAAAGTACTCGTAGCTAGGTGTTCAACTGCTCAGTAACACCAAAAAATGACGATAATAACGACATTTTCATCCAGGGATTTGGGTGTTTTATAGAAAAATAACCAATAAAAAGGGAATAAAACCTAGCAGTTTGACTTGCATCAAGCCTGAATTTTTTTCATAGAGCAAAATCGTGCCCAGCAAATCTATCCCTAAGGAGGCAGATGTGGATATTATCAAGACCGATGTGGCCATCATCGGTGCTGGCGGTACCGGCTTACGCGCCGCTATCGCTATAGCCGAATCACAGCCAGACCTGGACATCGCCCTGATTTCCAAGGTTTACCCGATGCGCAGCCACACAGTTGCTGCCGAAGGCGGCGCCGCCGGTGTCGTCCGTGATGACGACTCCCTCGAAAACCACTTCAACGACACCGTCTCCGGTGGTGACTGGCTGTGCGAGCAGGACGTAGTGGAATACTTCGTCAACAACGCGACCAAAGAGATGATCCAGCTGGAACACTGGGGTTGCCCCTGGAGCCGCAAGCCGGATGGCAAAGCCAACGTGCGTCCGTTTGGTGGCATGAAGGTTCCCCGTACCTGGTTCGCCGCAGACAAGTCCGGTTTCCATATTCTGCACACCCTGTTCCAGACCTCCGTCAAATACCCGAGCATCAAGCGCTTCGACGAGCATTTCTGTCTTGATCTGATCGTGGACGACGGCCGCGTTCAGGGCGTACTGACCTTCGACATCCAGAACGGTATCACCCGCTTCATCCAGGCCAAATCCGTGATCGTGGCAACCGGCGGCGCTGGCCGTGTCTATCGCTACAACACCAACGGTGGCATCGTCACCGGCGACGGCATGGCACTGGCCTACCGTCACGGCGTACCGCTGCGTGATATGGAGTTCGTCCAATATCACCCGACCGGTCTGCCGGGCACCGGCATCCTGATGACCGAAGGTTGTCGTGGTGAGGGTGGCGTCCTGCTGAACAAGGATGGCTACCGCTACTTGCAAGACTACGGCTTGGGCCCGGAAACCCCGATCGGCCAGCCGAAGAGCAAATACATGGAGCTGGGTCCGCGCGACCGTGTTTCCCAGGCATTCTGGCAAGAGCAGCAGAAAGGCCGCGTCATTCAGGGCCCGATGGGCGATGTGGTTCACCTCGACCTGCGTCACCTTGGCGAGAAGTACCTGAAAGAGCGTCTGCCGTTCATCTGCGAACTGGCCAAAGCCTACGTCAACGTGGATCCGGCCAAAGAGCCTATCCCGGTACGTCCGACTGCCCACTACACCATGGGTGGTATCGAGACTGACAACAAGTGTGCCACCCGTCTGCCCGGCCTCTACGCCGCGGGCGAATGTGCCTCCGTCGGTCTGCACGGTGCCAACCGTCTGGGTTCCAACTCCCTGTCCGAGATCGTGGTATTCGGCAAGCTGGCCGGTGAGCAGGCAGGTGAATTTGCCAAGACTCAGAAGCATGGCAATACCGAAGCGCTGGCCGCCAAGGCCGAGGCGCTCATCAAGCAGCACCTCTCCCTGATGGACATAGACGGTACCGAAAACCCGGCCGATATCCGCAACGAGCTGGGCATGTCAATGGAAGCCGGTGTCGGTATCTACCGTACCGAAGAGCTGATGCAGGGCACCATCGACAAAATCAACGAGCTGAAAGCCCGTTACAAGAAGGTCAAGATCAACGACAAGTCCTCTGTCTTCAACACCGATCTGCTGTACGCCATCGAACTGGGTTACATGCTGGACGTGGCTGAAGCCATGGCGCACTCCGCCATCAATCGTAAAGAGTCCCGCGGTTCCCACCAGCGTCTGGATGGTTACGAAGAGCGCGATGACGTGAACTTCCTCAAGCACACGCTCTCGTTCTACAAAAATGGCGAAACGCCCTCCATCGATTACTCCGATGTGAAGATCACTAAGTCCCAGCCGGCAAAACGCGTGTACGGCTCCGAGGGTGAGAAACAAGACGAGGCTAAGAAGAATGGCTGAGATGATTGAAATTGAGATCCTGCGCTACCGTCCGGAACAGGATAACGAGCCCTGGATGCAAACCTTCCAGGTGCCATACCAGAGAGAGATGTCTCTGCTGGACGCCCTGCAGTACATCAAGGATCACCTGGACTCTACCCTGAGCTTCCGCTGGTCTTGCCGAATGGCGATCTGCGGCTCTTGCGGCATGATGGTCAACGGTGTGCCCAAGCTGGGTTGCAAGGCCTTCCTGCGCGACTACCTGCCGGGCAAGATGACCGTCGAGCCGCTCAACAACTTCCCGATCGAGCGCGATCTGGTGGTCGACATGTCCGACTTCATCGAGAAGCTGGAGAGCATCAAGCCCTACATCATCCCGAGCGAGCCGCGCAGCCTGTGTGATGGCGAGTACATCCAGACTCCGGCCCAGATGGCGCAGTACAAGCAGTTCTCCCAGTGCATCAACTGTGGTCTCTGCTACGCGGCTTGCCCGCAGTACGGCATCAACAAGAAGTTCACCGGTCCGGCGGCACTGGCTCTGGCCTATCGCTACAACGTCGATAACCGTGATGCTGGTGCCAAAGAGCGTATGCGCATCATCAGCCAGGACGAAGGCGTCTGGGGTTGTACCTTCGTGGGCTACTGCTCCGAAGTGTGCCCGAAGGGCGTCGATCCGGCAGCGGCCATCCAGCTTGGCAAGGTCGAAAGCGCCAAGGACTACATGATCGCCATGTTCAAGCCAGATTGAGAGCAGGATTGAGACCATGAACAACACTGATAGCAAACGTAAACCTTACGTCCGCGAAATGAAGAAAGACTGGTGGCTGAAGAACGCCTTCTACACCGGTTACATGATCCGTGAAGGCACCAGTATCTTCGTCTCCATCTACGCCGTTGTGCTGATGTGGGGTCTGATGCGCCTGGTTCAGGGTCAGGAAGCGTTCAACGGCTGGCTGGAATCCCTGCAAAGCCCGATCGCTATCCTGTTCCATGTCGTCGCTCTGGCGGCGTGCCTGTTCCATGCCAAAACCTGGTTCGCCCTGGCGCCGAAAGCCATGCGTATCTTCCGTGGTGAAGACCTGGTACCGGAGAAGCCGATCGTTCTCGCCCAGTATGTGGCGCTGGCGGTGGTGTCCCTGCTTGTCCTGATCATCGTGGCCTGAGGAGAAAACAATGAGACGTTCTGACGAACCAATTTACTGGGGTCTGTTTGGTGCGGGTGGCATGGTCGTTGCCATGCTGCTGCCGGTCATTGTCCTCATCACCGGTCTGCTGGTGCCCATGGGCATCATGGACGTGGAAACCATGAGCTATGACCGTGTGCACGCGTTCGCCAGCTCCTGGTGGGGTGCCTGCATCCTGCTGGTGATCATCGCCCTGCCAGTCTGGCACGGTATGCACCGTATCTACCACGGTCTGCACGATCTGGGGATCCACACCACCAAGCTGCACCACTATGTGTTCTATGGCTTTGCCTTCCTGGTATCTGCCATTACCGTCGGCCTGCTGATGGTGCTGGTACTCCAGTAATCACATCTGACTGATTGACCAAACCGGGCCTAGTGCCCGGTTTTTTTTGCCCCGCTATCCCGCCCCTGCTTTTTATTCACTCAAACAATTCGAGAAAAACCAGATTATCGTCCAATCATATGGCGATCACAGTCACATAACACCAATACATTCGTCATTTGTAGCAAACCATTTTGACCACCATCAATTTAGTGACATCCATATCAATTATAATTATTCAGATTAAATGATTATTCATATGGAGCTAGCTAATGACAGACAAAACACGCTCGGTGAGCATAGGCAGTTACCTGGCACTGGCCTTCGCCGTGGTCTTCTTCTCCGGACTGTTGCAATCCGGCGAGTGGTACGGGGTATTCGATTTCACCACGCTAAACGGTTCGTTCGGTACCATGGTCCAGAGCGTCAGCGAGAATGGTGACGGCATCAAGACCGCCATGACCGACATGCGCGGCAAGGGAGGCAACGGCGCTCGCGATGGCTTTTTGTTTGCCCTGACCCTGATCCCCACCGTGATGTTTGCCCTCGGTATGATCAATGTGCTGGAACACTACGGCGCGTTGGAAGCGGCCCGCAAGTTGCTGACCCCGCTGCTGCGTCCGCTGATGGGGATCCCCGGTAATACCGGTCTGGCACTGATCGCCTCCCTGCAGAGCACAGATGCCGGTGCCGCCATGACTCGTCAGCTCAAGGATGAAGGGCTCATCACCAAGCGTGAAACCGACGTGTTCACCATGTTCCAGTTCTCCGCTGGTGCCACCATCGTCAACTTCTTCTCCTCCGGCGCCGTGCTGTTCACCCTGACCCTGGCCGATGGCAGCCCGGCGGTCAGCTCCTCCATCGGTCTGGCTGTCATCGTGATGTTCGCCTTCAAATTTTTCGGGGCCAACCTGTTCCGGGTCTACCTCAATATGAGCGAAGGCAAGCAGACCGATAACAACACCCAGCAGACTCTCAACACTCAGGAGCAAGCCAAATGAGCCAGGCCAACATCAAGAAACCCATCGTCACCGATATCTTCGTCGAAGGGGCCAAGAAGGGCTGGGTCATCGCCACCACCTCCACCGTACCCAACGTACTGATGGCCTTCGTCATCATCAAGGCGCTGCAGATCACCGGCGCGCTGGATGCCATGGGCGCCATCTTCTCCCCTGTCATGGCCATCTTCGGGTTGCCCGGTGAGGCGGCAGCCGTGCTGATCGGCGCCTGGATGTCGATGGGCGGCGCGGTCGGTGTGGTCATCACCCTGTTCGATCAGGGCATCCTCAACGGCACTCACATCGCCATTCTGGCGCCAGCCATCTACCTGATGGGCTCCCAGGTGCAGTACATGGGCCGCATCCTCGGCTGCATCGGCACCGAAGGGCGTTACATCCCCATCATGGTCGCCATCTCAGTGCTCAACGCCTTCGGCGCCATGCTAGTGATGAACATCCTTCTCTGACCCTTTTCGTACAACCACACAAGTGGAGCAACCGATGACTTTTTCTCTGGATCAATACCTGACCGAACTGGCCCCGCTGATCAATCTGGATTGCGGATCCCTGCACCAACCGGGCATTGCGGCAGTGGCCGACCTGATGGCGGCCAAATATGAGGCGATGGGCGGCTGGCAGATCAAGCGGGTCGACTGTGGCGCAGCCGGTGTGGGACTGGAGATCCGCAACCAGCCTGATGCGGCGCAGATCGATGTAATGCTGATCGGCCATATGGATACCGTCTTCCCCCTCGGCACCGCCGCCGCCCGCCCGATGAGCGTCGATGGCAAGCGCGCTTACGGCCCCGGTGTCTCCGACATGAAATCCGGCCTGCTCAACATCGTCTATGCCCTGCGTGAACTGCCCCGCGAGGTGCGCGATCGCCTGAGCATCTGCGTCTGCATGAACCCGGACGAGGAGATCGGCTCCCTCCACTCCAGTGACTGGCTGGCAGCGGTGGCCAAACAGGCGAAACAGGTGCTGGTGGCCGAAGCGGCCCGCGCCGATGGCTCGCTGGTCAAGGCACGCAAGGGGATGGCCCGTTATCGCATCGACTTCACCGGCAAGGCGGCTCACGCGGGCAACGAACCGCAGAAGGGGCGCAGCGCCATCACCGAGCTGGGCCACTGGATCCTGGCCATCAACGCCCTGACCAACATCGAGAGCGGCACCACCCTCAACATCGGCATTGTCGAGGGGGGCAATGGCGCCAACATAGTGCCGGCACATGCCAGCGCCGTGGTGGACGTCCGCTTCTGGGACAATCAGGAGTACCACCAGATC
The DNA here is from genome assembly GCF_049173895.1 of Aeromonas sp. 602200. Taxonomy (NCBI): domain Bacteria; kingdom Pseudomonadati; phylum Pseudomonadota; class Gammaproteobacteria; order Aeromonadales; family Aeromonadaceae; genus Aeromonas; species Aeromonas sp. 602200. Next base: position 157,037 of record NZ_JAAKSL010000004.1, on the reverse strand, counting down.
GACGATCATCTGCTGACCCTGGCCGAGCGGCCGCATCTGGATGGTGTCACCATCCAGCTGACCCGCGAGGCCCACAAACCGGCCATGGTGCCGTCAGAGGGCACCCAGGCACTGATGCAACTGGTGGAGGAGTGTGGCGCCGAACTGGGGCTGCCGATCAGCTGGCAAGAGGTGGGGGGCGGCTCCGATGCCAACCTGACCGCCGCCCTCGGTATCCCCACTCTGGATGGTCTGGGCCCCATTGGTGCCGGTTTCCACAGTGACGAGGAGTATCTCGATCTGGCCAGCATTGGCCCGCGCATCGAGCTGCTGGTGAAGGTACTGACCCGTCTGGCGGCCTGACAGCCTCTCGCGTAGAAAAGGGCCAGCCGGTTTGCACCAGCTGGCCCTCTGTCCATCTGCTCCTCCTGAATGACAGCCCCCCTTCGCTATTACTCCATCGGCGGCAAGAAGCGGCGCATCACCTCATCCGTATGCCCCCCTTCCTGAAATGCCACCAGCGACTGATTGAGGATGTTCACCAGCTGGTGGCCGCGGGGGGAGCCCTTGCTCACCAGCAGATAGAAGCCCTTGCGGCTGGGCAGGGCGAGATTGAGCAACCCGCTCTCGCTGCGGTAGATGCCAAGGCTGATGCCTGCCACCAGAGGTTCGATTTCGCTTGGCAGAAAGTCGCAGCGATCCCGCTCCAGCATGTCGAGCGCCTGCTGCAACTGTTTGACCCGGCGTGGCTCCTGCGCAAGCCCGTAGGGGGTGTAGTTGTAGCCAATCACCCCGCACACCCGGGATCGATTGACCGTCTGCAGATCCGGCGGTTCGGGGTAGCGGCGCTTGAGATAGAAGAAACCGAGGTGGGTGTAGTAGAGGGGAACGCTGTAGAAGGCAAACTCGGCCCGCTCCGGCTTGTAGCTGGCATCCCAGGTCAGCTCGCACAGACCATTCTGGCGATAATCCGCCAGCTCCTGCTGCACCCGTGCCCAGGGCAGATAGCGGATCTGGTGCGAGAGCCCGCTCTGTTGCAGGGCATCGAGCACCAGCGTCGTCGCAGAACCGGTCAGGCGGCTGGTATCGGGCACCCCGTCCTTGCGCTCCCAGTAGGTAAAGGGGGCCCACTCGTTGCCCTCCCCCAGGCAAATCTTCACTGGCGGCTCTTGCCCCCATAACGCAGGGGACAAAATGGCCATCGCCAATCCCGCCCACCATGTTCCTGCTCGTTTCATCTCCCGCTCCCGAACTGTTTATCCCTCTTGCAGCTTAGCCCAGAAGGGATAGATCTCACTTTGCGGGGGCGCTTTCATGCCACAACGCCAGCAAATTGGCCGGAATGGCACCATAACGGAGCTGCGGTGTCTGGTGCCAGTCAGCCAGCTTTTGCAGGGCTTTCGCCAGATCCTGTGCAAGCGTGCGGGTCACTCTCACCCCGGCTTCCAGATAGAGGCTCTTGATCTCGAAGATCCCCTGCTGGCGATGAGCCTTGGCATCCATTCTGCCCACCAGCTTGCCACGATGCAACAAGGGCAACACGAAGTAGCCGTATTGGCGCTTGGGGGCAGGGGTGTAGCACTCGATGCGATAGTCGAAGTTGAACAGATCCTTGGCCCGCTTGCGATCCCACACCAGCGGGTCGAACGGCGACAAGGCGGTGGTATGGGTTGCCTTGAGGGTGCCCGCCTGCGCCCTTGCCAGCTCATCGGCCAGCGAGGCGTGCACAAAAGCGCCGTGCTGCCACCCGTCTACCCGTACCGGCAGCAGTTCCCCCTCGTCCGCCAGCTGATGGAGCAGGGCGTCATATTTGCCGCGCCGCAGCCGGTAGTAGTCCGCAACCCAGCCGGTTTTGACCAGCCCCAGCGCCCGGCAGCTGGCGCGCACCATATCCCGTTGGGCCTGCTCGACGCTCGGCAGATCCCGCTGGTCGCTCCACTCGGGGAGCACCCGTTCGGCGAGATCATAGACCCGCTGAAAGTTGCGCCGCTCCCGTACCATCAGCTGACCAGTGGTAAAGAGCACCTCCAGATGGCGCTTCTCCGGCTTCCAGTCCCACCAGCCATTGCCCTTCCCCTCTTTGCGCTCAAAATCAGCCGCCCGTACCGGGCCGTGCTGGCGAATGCGCTCGATAAGCTGGCCAATCTCCTGCTGATGGGTGGCGAGCCAGTTGGCCGAAAACTTCCAGCCCATGGTGGCGGGGTCGAGCATCCGGTGGCGCAGCAGCCGGTAATCCTCGCGGGGCACAAAGCAGGCCTCGTGGGCCCAATATTCGAAGATCTCGCCGTCAGCCAACAGCTGCTCCAGCCAACGCGGTTCATACTGGCCAAGGCGGCTAAAAAGCACCAGATAGGGGCTGCGGGCCACCACCGAAATAGTATCGATCTGCAGCAGCGCCATGCGGCGAATGGTGGCCAGCAGATCGGCCGTGGTCGCCTTGCTGCGACGGGGGGCAAGCAGCCCCTGCGCCGCCAGTTGCAGATGACGGGCATCTTGCAGTGACAAATGGGTAATCGACATCAACAACCGCTCCCTGGAATCTGACCATCGCACGCCCGGCGGATGGCCAACAACACCGGGGGAGGCCCCACGCTGGCATGCCTCCCCACCCTTTTTTTGCCTGCGCCGCTATGAGTGGGCCGGGGGCAAGACCAGCTGATTAACCACCAGCATGATCTCTTGATAAGTGGCCTCGACCGTCTCGGGTGTCGGCTCCAGAATAAGGTCATCAGCATAGCCGTTGATGAGGGAGGTGATCTGACGCGCCAGTCGCCGGGCATCGCCCGCCACAAACTCGCCGCTGTCGATCCCCTTTTGCAGGATCTGCTCCAGCACCTCGCGCCACGCCAGAATGATTTTGCGGTAGCTCTCGGCAAATACCGGGTCGCGCAGTGACTCGTTCCAGGCATCCAGATAGATGGCCCAGGAGGCATCCTGACTGGTCGGCAGGTTGTCCCGCACAAAGAGCGGCAACGCTTCGCGGGCTGGCAGCGGCAACAGCCACTCCCGCTGCTCGGCTATCTCCTGACTGGTGAAACGCTCCACGGCGCAGAGGCAGAGCTCCTTCCAATCCTTGAAGTAGTGGTAGACGTGGCTGCGCGCCAGACCGGTGCGCTCGGCAATATCACGGGTTGACGATGCCGCCATCCCCTTCTCTCGAAACAGGGCCAGTACGGCCTCGATGATCATCTCTTTGCGCTGTTCTGCTGATGGGCGTGCCATCTGACCTCCTGCAATATCAATCGATCTGCTTGACTTTGAGCAGTCGCTCAAACAAACTTTGAGCGCTCGCTCAAACTTAGCGTTTCCGACATCTTAGGAGATAACCCATGACAACACCAACCACTTCGGCAGCCAGTTGCGACGAGCAGGCCACGCCGTTGCCACACTCGGCCGGTCGTTCGCTGGGGGCGATTGCGCGGGCCAATCCCCTCAAGCTAGCGGGCACCTTCTCGCTGGTGGCCCTCGAAAACATCCTGCTGGTGGTCTATCCCCTATTCGCCGGCTTTGCCATCGACGCCATCGTCAAAGGCCAGTGGTGGCAGGCTTCAAGCTACGCCCTGATCGTGCTGCTGTTCTGGCTCATCGGCGCCCTGCGCCGGGCGGTCGATACCCGCACCTTTACCCATATCTATGCGGCACTGGCGGTGCCGGTGATCCTGACCCAGCGCCAGCAGCAGGAGGGGCAATCCACCATAGTGGCGCGGGTCACCCTGGCGCGGGAGTTTGTCGACTTCTTCGAGAAACATATCCCGATCCTGGCCACCAGCCTGATCTCCATCGTCGGGGCGGCCGTGATGCTGATGGTGATCGAGTTCTGGGTCGGCATCGCTTGCATGGGGGTATTGCTGCTGTTCGGCCTGCTGCTGCCCGGCTTTTCGCGCAAGAACCAGCTGCTGCACGAGCGGCTCAACGATCGGCTGGAACACGAGGTCAAACTGGTCACCCATGCCCAATCAGCCAGCCTCGCCCGCCACTACCGCGCGCTGGCCTGGATCCGCATCCGGATTTCGGATCGGGAGGCACTCGCCTTTCTGGCGGTCGGCATCAGCGCCTCCCTGCTGTTCCTGCTGGCCATCACCATGCTGATGGCCCAGCCCCAGGTCTCGGCAGGCCATGTCTATGCTGTGATGACCTACCTCTGGAACTTTGTCACCAGCCTGGATGAGGGGCCCGGCCTTGCCGATCAGCTGGCCCGGCTGAGAGACATAGGTCGCCGGGTCAACACCGCCCAACCCGATGAAATGATTTGATATTTTGTATCTGCAACCGGAGTAGAAGATGAATCCGACCACCCTTTGCCAACGAGCGTTGACCATGTGCATCAGCTGTTTCTTCCTCGCCGCCTGCGGCCCCAAGATGAGCGACTTTGAGCCCAACACCAGCTACTGGTTCAAGGAGAAACCGGCAGAGGAGAGTGCCCCGCTGGCGCAAGACCTGAAGGTCGATATCGCCATCATAGGTGGCGGCTACAGCGGCCTCTCCAGCGCCTGGCATCTGGCCAAGGCCAACCCGTCGCTCAAGATCGCCATCTTCGAGGCCAAGCAGGTGGGCAGTGGTGCCTCGGGCCGCAACGGCGGCATGGTATTGCCGGGCTCCGAGGTGATGGATCTCTACGAGGAGGGGGAGGCGAGCAAGCGCCACTACGATCTCACCGTCGCCAGCATGCGCAAGCTGCAGGCGCTGGTCGCCTCAACCGGCGTCGAGGCCGACCTCAAGCTCGATGGCTATGTGGAGGCAATCCTCGATGAGGAGGATATCGCCGAGTACCGCGACTATGTGAAAACCGCCAATCGCCTCGGCATCCCGCTCCAGTACTGGAACGCCGATACCACCGAAGAGAAGCTCGGCACCGACCGCTACGCGGGGGCGGTCTACGACCCCAATGGCGGTCAGGTACACGCCATGAAGCTGGTCAATGCCCTGCGCAAGGCGGTGGAGCAGGCGGGCGTCACCATCTACGAGCAGAGCCCGGTAATGGGGATCAAGGAGGGCAAGCAGATCGAGCTCAATGTAGCCGACAAGTACAAGGTGACCGCCGACAGCATAGTGCTGGCGACCAACGGCTATACCTCAAAACTTGGCTACTTCAGCGGCCGGGTCTTTCCGGTGCACGCCCAGAGCGCCGTCACCGAGCCGCTTACCAAAAAACAGCTGGCCGCCATCCAATGGCAGAGTCGGGTGCCCTACTACGACACCCGCAACATCCTGTTCCATCTGGTGTTGACCCCGGATAACCGCATCGTCATCGGTGGCGGCAATGCCGAGTACGTCTTCAACGACGGCCTCAACTACAAGGGCGATCTTAACCGGGTCAGCGAAATGATGATGACCGAGCTGGTGACCCTCTATCCGGCCCTCAAGGGGATCAAATTTGAACAGGTGTGGGACGGGGTTCTCGGCATGACCGGCGACAACACCGAAGCGGTGGGGGTAATGGGGGATCACAACAACATCTACTACGCCCTCGGCTACAACGGCCACGGCATCAATCTCTCCTTCCTGTTTGGCGACATCGTGGCCAGCCTCTATCAAGGCAAGGAGCACCCCTGGTTCAACCACGCGGAGCAGAGTCTGCCGATGTGGCTGCCGCCAGAGCCGTTCAAGTCAATTGGCGTCAAATCTGCCCTGATGTACTACCAGTGGCAGGACAAGGGCTACAAGGAGTAGCGCCGGGCGAACCCGACGAGTAACAGACGAAGGGACGCCTCAGGGCGTGCCTTTCTGCAATACCGCCACATCGGCGTGGGGGAAGCTGAGCTCGGCCTGCCAGCGAGCGGCCAGCACCTGAAACGATGCCTCGGCAAAGAAGACGATGTGGGTCGGGTCGTGGCGATAGCGCCAGTTTTTAAACCGCTCGTCACCGAGCACCCGCTGGGTCTGCAGCACCAGCAGGCCGCCGGGCTTGAGGCAATCCCACAACTGCGCCAGCACCGTGCGCGGCTCAGCAATATGCTCGATCACCTCGGTACTGGTGATGAAGTCATACTGACGCGTCAGCAACTCGGGAAAGTCGGCATAGAACTTGTCATATCCAACCATGTCGTAACCCGCCTCACGCCCCATCGCCACCAGCGCAGGGCCGGGACCGCAGCCAAAATCGAGACCACTGGCAGGTAGCGGCACTCGCGCTAGTACCTCACCAAATGCCCGCATCAGAAAAGTGCGATAACGGGGATCATCCACCCGATTGTCGTGACCGTCATAAACCGCCTTCTCCGCCGCCTCATCCAGATGATCCGCCTCATCCAGCCAGACCAGCTCGCACGCGAGGCAGCGATGATAGCGCTTGCCCGCCACCGGCAGGGGATAACTGCGATGGCTGGCACACAGGGGGCAGCTGACGGTGGATGACATGGCGGTTCCTCTTGGGGGCTTCCTGTTGGATAACAGCGGCGCAGATTGCCTGCCCGCTGCCTCGCTGACAACTTTTTTTGCTCCTTAAGGGTTTCTTAAGTTTGCCCTTTTACTCTCAAACCATCGCAAGAGAAGGAGTCCCCCATGACCATCGAGATCCAGGCCCCCTACCGATTGCTGCTAGCCAAGTCCCCGCAGCAGGTCATGGCGCTGCAAACCTATATCCAGGCCGCCTACACCCTCGAGTTCAACGCCCGCATCCCCCATTTCCTCCCCTGTCTGCTGGGGCTCTATCGGGCGGACGGGACGCTGGTCGGTGCCTGTGGTCTCAATCATGCCAGTGAGGGGCCTCTCTATCTGGAACAGTATCTGGAGCAACCCATCGAGGCCGCCATCAACACCCGCCTCGGGGTCTATCCGGCACGCAACCGCATTATCGAAGTGGGGAATCTGGCCTGCAGCGAACCGGGCAATGCCCGCCTGATGTTCGCGGCCCTCTGTCGTCTGCTATGTGAAAACGCCCTCGACTACGTGGTCTTTACCGGCACAGCCAAGCTGCGCAACAGCTTTGCCCGCCTGCAACTCAATCCGGTGGAGCTGGCCCCCGCACAGGCCTATCAGGTGGGAGCCGACGCCGATGCCTGGGGTGAGTACTACCGTTGCCAACCCAAGGTGATGGTGGGTGACATCAATCAGGGGCGCGAGGTGCTGGCCCAGAGCAGCCTGCTGCTCAATCTGCTGGCCCCCATGCCGACCCTGTTTGAGGATGCCAGCAAGAGCAGTGATAACCAGCCCCATCAAAAAAGGTGCGCCCAATGAGCCTGTTCGACGCCATCGCCAAACATGCCCGCGAGAATCCGCAATCCCCTGCGCTGCTGAGCAGCCAGCAGCGTCTCGATTACCAGACCCTGTGGCAACAGATCCAGCATCTGGCCAGCCAGCTGCAACAGCTCGACATCAGCCGTCTGGCGCTGCAACTGGACAACGGCCTGCCCTGGGCGCTGCTGGATCTCGCCTGCACCCGCGCCGGTATCGTGGTGATCCCGGTGCCACACTTCTTCAGTCAGGCCCAGCAGGCCTGGTTGCTGGAGAGCAGCGGCGCCGATGCGCTGGTGGGGCCATATCATCAGGGGTGGCACGCCGCCGAGCCGATCTCGCTGATCACCGGCCCTCATGTTGAACAAACAGTGCCGCTCTGGCGCCATACCCCGGCCAATCGACCGGCGCTGCCCAAGGGCACCGCCAAGATCACCTACACCTCCGGTACCACGGGCCAGCCCAAGGGCGTCTGCCTGTCACTGACCCAGATGATGGCGGTGAGCCATGCGCTGGCCGAGCGGGTCGCGCCAGCCAAGGTGGAAAAACACCTCACCCTGCTACCGCTGGCCACCCTGCTTGAGAACATCACCGGCCTCTATGTGCCACTGCTGACCGGCGCCTGCAGCCGCATTCCGTCCCTCGGGGAGCTCGGTTTCACCGGATCCAGTTCGCTCAATCCAGCCATGCTGGAGGAGGCGCTGCTGCGCTGGCCGACCCACAGTCTGGTGCTGGTGCCCGAACTGCTGCGCCTGCTGCTGGCGCTCTGCACCAGCACACCGACGCTGGCCCAGCAGCTCAAGAGCCTGCGCTTTATTGCCGTCGGTGGCGGCAAGGTAGCCCCAGACCTGATCAAACATGCCCGCCAGCTCGGCCTGCCGGTGTATGAGGGATATGGCCTCTCGGAGTGCGGCTCCGTGGTGGCGCTCAACAGCCCGGATGCTGACAAGCCCGGCAGCGTCGGCCGCCCCCTGCCCCACTGTCAGGTCACCATCGCCAGCGACGGCGAAATTATGGTGAGCGGCAGTGCCATGCTGGGCTATCTCGGCAGCAACGCACCGACTCCCGAACAGATCGCCACCGGCGAACCTTCTGCCATGCAGATCGCCACAGGCGATCTGGGTCATCTCGATGATGAGGGCTACCTCCATATCACCGGGCGCAAGAAGAATGTCCAGATCACCGCCTTTGGCCGCAACTTCTCGCCAGAGTGGGTGGAAGCCGAGGCCCAGCTCTGCCCTGCCATCGCACGCATCGTGGTCTTTGGCGATGGTCAACCCGCCAACGTGGCGCTGATCCAGCCCCTGCCGGGGAAAGAGGCGGATCTGCCACGCCAGATCGCAGGCCTGAACCAGCGGCTGCCCGATTATGCCCGGCTGCACCACTGGTTGCCGGTGGCGCTGGATCAACATCCCGGCCTGCTGACCGCCAACGGGCGCCCCCGTCGCAACGAGATTTACCAACACTTTTCCCGGCAAATCAGCCAATGCCTTACAGGAGAATCGTCATGAGCTTCTATCAGACTCTGCAACAAGCCACTGCCAGTGAGCGTGAGCATCTGTTCAACGCCCCCATCATCGAAGCCTGTCGCCATGGCGATATCAGCCGTGACACCTATCTCGCCTTTCTGGCGCAGGCTTACTACCACGTGCGCCACACAGTTCCACTGCTGATGGCCACCGGCGGCAAGCTGGGTCAGGAGTACGAGTGGGTGCGCGGCGCCATTGCCGAGTACATCGACGAGGAGTATGGCCATCAGGAGTGGATCCTCAACGATATCCGCGCCTGTGGCGGCGATGCCGAGGCGGTGCGCCACGGCCAGCCGGGGCTACCCATCGAGCTGATGGTCGCCTTCCTCTACGACCAGATCCAGCGCGGCAACCCCATGGGTTTCTTCGGCATGGTGCAGGTACTGGAAGGCACCAGCGTGGCCATCGCCCTCACCGTCGCTGATCAGCTGAAAAAGGGTCTCGGCCTGCCACCCCAGGCGATGAGCTACCTGAGTTCCCACGGCGCCCTGGATCAGGAGCACCTCAAGTTCTTTGAATCCTTGATGGATCGGGTCGAGAGTCCGGCGGATCAGGCCGCCATCATCCACGGGGCCAAGGTGGTCTACCGCCTCTATGGCGAGATGCTCTACAACCTCACCGCCACACCGTAAGTCGGCAGCAGACAGCAAAAAGGGAATCCATACCATGAACCTTGAAGGGAAACTCGTGCTGCTCACCGGCGCCAGCGGTGGCATAGGTGAGGAGCTGGCACAGGAGCTGGCCGCCCAGGGGGCCCGCCTGCTGCTGCACGGACGTCGCGGCCCGGCACTGGAGCGGCTGTGCAAGTCACTGCCTCATCCCGAGCGCCATCAGGTGGTGCTCGCCGACCTCGGCTCTGCACAGGAGCGGGCCAAGCTGTTGCAACACCCGGCGCTGGAGCATGGGATCGACATCCTGATCAACAACGCTGGCTGCAACCAGTTTGCCTGGCTGGAAGATCAGAGCTTTGAGCAGGTGGAGCGCCAGCTGCTGCTCAATATCGAGGCGCCCATCCAGCTCACCCGTGCCCTGCTGCCAACCATGCGCAAGCCGGGGATCATCATGAACATGGGCTCGAGCCTGGGCAGCATCGGCTACCCCGGTTACAGCGTCTACTGCGCCAGCAAATTTGCCCTGCGCGGCTTTAGCGAAGCGCTGGGACGGGAGCTGGAGGGGAGCGGCATCAAGGTGCTGCACTTTGCCCCTCGCGCCACCCGCACCAAACTCAACTCCGAGGCTGCCTACGAGATGAATGCGGCGCTCGGCACCCAAACCGACAGCCCGCAGGAGGTGGCCGAAGAGGCGGTCATCGCCCTGTGCAACGAAACCAGCCGCAGCTGGCTCGGCTGGCCGGAAAAGCTGTTCGTGCGGCTCAATGCCCTGCTGCCCGGCATCGTCGACAAGGCGCTGGCCAGACAGCTGCCGATCATCAAACGTTATGCCCGTCATCTTCAGCCAGGGACGACTGATGCCGGCGCAAACAGTGCGCCACAACCAGACTTGTCCCGCCCGATCCCGACCAAGAAGGAGCATTAATATGAACTTTTTCCGTCAATCAGTGACCTCTTGTGCCATCGCCATCCTGCTGGGGTCCTCCTCGGTCATGGCCGCGGGTGATGCCCTCGTCCCCATCCAGCAACAGTGGGCCGTCTGCCAGTATCAACAGAGCGGCAAGGCGAAAGAGAGCTGCCTCGAAACCCTGAGCACCCAGGCCGAAGCGGCCAGCGCCAAGGAGCCCTTTCGCGCCGATCTGCTGATCTGGTCGGCCATCGTCAAGAGCACCTGGGCGGGGGCCAAAGGGGGGCTGGGGGCACTGGGTCTGGTGAAAGAGGCCAAGGCCAAGCTGGAGCTGGCGCTCAAGCAGGATCCCAAGGCGCTGGACGGCTCTGCCTACACCAGTCTGGGCTCCCTCTACTATCAGGTGCCCGGCTGGCCGGTCGGCTTTGGCGATGACGAAAAGGCAGAGCAGCTGCTCAAGCAGGCGCTGGCCATCAATCCCGATGGCATCGATCCCAACTTCTTCTATGGCGACTTCCTGCTGGATCAGGGTCGCAAGGCCGAGGCCAAAACCTATCTCGACAAGGCGCTGGCCGCCCCGGCTCGCCCGGGCCGCGAAGTGGCCGACGAAGGGCGCAGAATGGAGATCCGCGATCGGCTGGCCAAGCTATAAAATCCTGATGGATCAAAGAACTATTTAAACTCTGCCCACCAGCTTGCATACTGGTGGGCAGGGTTGTTTATGCCACGGCACGCCCTGGCGCTGAGCCAGATCGCCACACCCAACAAACAGGGAGAAAAGAATGCGGATCCTGCTGGTGGAAGATGATGTGATGCTGGGGGATGGTATGCAGGATGCACTGCGCCATAGCGGCTACACGGTGGACTGGCTGCAACAGGGGTTGCCCGCTCTGGCAGCCCTCAAGAGCGACGAGTTCGCCGCCCTGATCCTCGATCTCAACCTGCCCGACATCGATGGCCTCAGCCTGCTGCGCAAGTTGCGGCGTGAAGGCCACCAGTTGCCGGTGCTGATCCTCACCGCCCGCGATGCGCTGGACGATCGGGTGGTCGGCCTTGATGCCGGCTCCGACGACTACATGGTCAAGCCCTTCGCCCTGCAGGAGCTCAACGCCCGCCTGCGCGCCCTGGTTCGTCGCAGCAAGGGGCAGGCTCAGGCGGTACTGGAGTATGGCGACATCCTCATCTATCCCGAATCCCAGCAGGTCACCTATCAGGGGGAAGCGGTCAAACTCACCCCCCATGAATACAAGTTGCTGCAGGAGCTGATCAGCCAGAGCGGCCGGGTGCTGAGCAAGGATCAGCTGCAACAGAGCCTCTACGGCTGGGATGAAGGGGCCGAGAGCAACGCGGTAGAGGTGCATATCCACCATCTGCGCAAGAAGTTCTACAGCGACCTCATCCGCAATATTCGCGGGGTCGGCTACATCATTCCCCAGCTCGAACAGCCAAGCCGGACACCCGCACGATGAAACGTCCCCGCTCCATTCGCCGCTTTCTGCTCACCGGTATCCTGACGCTGGTGAGCCTGAGTCTTACCATCAGCGCCTTTATCGGCTACATGGAGGCGAGCCACGAAATGGAGGAGCTGTTTGATGCCCGCCTCGCCCAGTCGGCCCGCATCACCAATCAGCTGCTTGCTCGCTACATGGCCCAGCAGGGGCAACTGCCCGCCAACGGCACCGTCTATCAGGAGTGGGAGGCGCAAAATCCCGATGAGTGGCAAAAAGATCCCGGCCTCAACCTGACCGGCGAAGATCGGGAGATCACCCCCTACGGCCACGAGTTCGAACGCAATCTCTACTTCCAGCTGCTCGATGAAAAGGGCGGCTTGCTGCTGCGCGCCCCCAGCGCCCCGGATCAGCCGCTGGTCACCCTGGCCATCGGCTTCGACACGGTCGAAAAAGATAATCACCAGTGGCGCACCTTCACTCTCTACAACCAGCAGGAGCAGACCTGGCTGGTTGTAGCCGAGCGGGACGACGAGCGCAGCGAACTGGCCAGCAAGATGGCAACCCTCACCATGCTGCCGCTGCTGATCACTCTCCCCTTCCTGCTGGCCCTGCTCTGGTGGCTCATCACCCGCGGGCTGGCCCCCCTGCGCCAGCTGGCCCAGGCCATCAGCGAACGTCACCCCGCCAACCTGAGCCCGCTCAGCCTCAAGATAAGCGCGCAGGAGCTGACCCCCCTCACCAACGAGATCAACCGGCTGATGCAGGCGCTGGCGGAGACCATAGAGCGGGAGAAGCAGTTCACCAACGAGGCGGCCCACGAGCTGCGCACCCCGCTGGCGGTACTGCGGATCCACAGTGAAAATGCCCTGGCTGCCGAAGATGAAGTGAGCCGCCAGCAATCCCTGCACAAGATGCTGCAGGCCCTCGATCGCAGCGATCGGCTGATCCGGCAACTACTGACCCAGGCCCGCATCGACAACCAGCAGGGGCTGGTATTGACCGAACTGGAGGTGGGTCACCTGCTGCAAGGCACCCTCGCGACCCTGGCACCCATCGCGCTCAAGAAGGATCAGCAGCTGTCGCTGGAGTGTGAATTGCCGCAGCTGGTGATGGGGCAGGCCACCCTGCTCGACCTGCTGTTCAGTAATCTCATCGACAATGCGCTGCGCTACACCCAGCCAGAGGGCGAGATCAGGGTGCGGGTACTGCGAGAGGGCAACCGGGTGAGGGTGGATGTGAGCGACAACGGCCCCGGCATTCCCGCCAGCGCCTTGCCCCGGTTGTATGAACGCTTCTTTCGGGTCAATCCCCAGCAGGGGGATGGCGTGGGTCTCGGCATGGCCATCGTCTCACGCATCGCCCAGTTGCACGGCGCCGACCTCGATGTCCACAACCGGCCGAAAGGGGGGCTGGAGGTGAGCGTGCTGCTCCCGCTGCCGCCGGCAAGATAAGCGATAAGTAAAGAGCCCGCGATGCGGGCTCTTTACTTTCAATGACAATCTGGCTGCACGGTAAAGGTTCGACTGGAGTCCACCGGGCCCAGCTCCGCCAGCAGACGTCGGCCCAGCAGCACCGGATAGATCATCTTGCTGCGATCCCGCAGGGTGAACCACTCCTCATACACCTTGTCCCCCAGACAGATGGACATGGTCACCGTTGGCCGCTGCTCCATGCCGCCCGCCCCACGCACCGTCACGCTGCGCTCGACCCGCCGTTCGAACTGCTGCTTGACCAGTTTGCCGCTGTCGGCATCGGTCACCACCAACATGAAGCGCACCCAGGGCTTGCCATCCCGTTTGAATCTGGTGATAGAGCGTGCATCGAGGGAAGAGGTGAGCGCCCCGGTGTCGAGTTTCATCTTCACCGCCACGCCGGTGGGCAAAATAAGTCCCTTCTCGATCCAGCCATAGCTGGTCGGGGTCTCTGCCAGCGCACTGCCACACAGTGCCAGCATCAGGGTGATCCCCACCATCATCTTGCCCATTTTACTGCCCTGCCTTGTCAATCCTGCGCCCAGATCTACCACAGTCCCATTGTGGGTCAATCCGATTTATTTCAGCTACTTGGATAATATCTGGCGGGTCAGGAGAGAGACGACAAAGAGTGGCCGAATGGCGGCCCAAGCGGGCGGGAATATCGTAGGAGAGCAAGGCACCGAACGGTGCTGGATGAAACTGGTGGTTAACCTCAGGTTGTGACGCCAAAGGCTACCACAACAATGAGCGAATTATCAGTCTTGTTCTGAAGGGATTTTTGCCTACACTGTTGTAAACCGGAGGGCCTGAAAACCACCGGTTTTTTTGCGCCTGCCGAAAATTTGCCACTGCAAAAGTGACTTTCAACAAGGCTCAATAAGGAATTTGTAATGCGTATCGAAGAAGACTTGAAGCTCGGTTTCAAGGATGTCCTGTTCCGCCCCAAGCGCTCTACTCTCAAGAGCCGTTCCCAAGTAAGCCTGACCCGTCAGTTCACCTTCAAACACACTCAGACCCAATGGCAAGGCGTACCCGTTATCGCCGCCAACATGGATACCGTCGGCAGCTTTGCCATGGCACGCACGCTGGCCGGTTTCGAGATGATGACCGCGGTACACAAGCACTACAGCCTTGAGCAGTGGCAAGCTTTCGTCAACGAGACCGACCCGGCGCTGCTGGGCCATGTGATGGTCTCCACCGGCACCTCGGCTGAAGATTTCGCCAAGACCCGCCAAATCCTCGCCATGTCCGAAGCGCTGCGTTTCATCTGTGTCGATGTGGCCAATGGCTACTCCGAACACTTCGTCGAGTTCGTGCGCAAGATTCGTGAAGCCTGCCCCAACCACGTCATCCTAGCGGGCAACGTGGTGACCGGCGAGATGGTCGAAGAGCTGATCCTCTCCGGCGCCGACATCGTCAAGGTCGGCATCGGCCCGGGCTCCGTCTGCACCACTCGCGTCAAGACCGGCGTCGGCTATCCGCAGCTCTCCGCCATCATCGAGTGTGCCGATGCGGCACACGGCCTCGGCGGCCAGATCGTCGGTGACGGCGGTTGCACCTGCCCGGGCGACGTCGCCAAAGCGTTCGGCGGCGGTGCCGACTTCGTGATGCTGGGCGGCATGCTGGCAGCCCACGAAGAGTGCGGTGGCGAGATCGTCGATGTAGACGGCGAACCCTTCATGAAGTTCTACGGCATGAGCTCCTCCAGCGCCATGGACAAACATGCCGGCGGCGTCGCAGAATACCGCGCCTCCGAGGGTAAAACCGTGCTGCTGCCATACCGCGGCCCGGTCGAGAACGCCGTGCGCGACATTCTGGGCGGCGTGCGCTCCACCTGTACCTACGTGGGTGCCAGCCAGCTGAAAGAGCTGACCAAGCGCACCACCTTTATCCGGGTACGCGAGCAAGAGAACAACGTCTACGGCAAGGAGTAACCTGCCGCAGCGACCGTCACACGCTGACGGTTAGAAGCCAGTCAACCGGTGTGCTACCCTGCGCACCGGTTTTTTTGTATCTGGGATCCCGCGCCATGACCACTCCCCTGCACCCGTTTGACTGGGACATCTTCTGCTGCGTCGTCGACAACTTCGGCGACATCGGCGTCACCTGGCGACTCGCCCGCCAGCTAAAGCGGGAGGGGAATATAGCGGCACATGGCGATGAGGTTCAGGTGCGGCTCTGGGTTGACGATCTGCCAAGTTTCGCCCGCATCTGCCCCGGGCTCGACCCGGCGCAGGATGGCCAGTGGGTCGAGGGCATCTATATCCAGCACTGGCATGAGACCCTGCCGACCGACATGACCCCGGCCAGAGTGGTGATCGAGGCCTTTGCCTGCGAGCTGCCCGACCTCTTCATAGAGCTGATGGCGAGCCAACCCAGCCCCCCCTGCTGGCTCAATCTGGAATACCTCTCGGCAGAGAGCTGGGTCGAGGATTGCCACGGCCTCGCCTCGCCCCAGCGGGTTGGCAATAAAAGCCTCAACAAATACTTCTTCTTCCCGGGCTTTACCGCTAAAACCGGCGGCCTTTTGTGCGAGCACTACCTCATCGCCGAACGGGAGCTGTGGCAGCAAGATGATGCGGGACTTACCGCCTACTGGGCCAGCCTCGGTTTGCCACCAAAACAAGAGAACGAGCTGCGGGTCAGCCTCTTTACCTACGAGAGCGATGCGCTGAAGAGTCTGGTCGAGAGCTGGTGCCAGAGCACCACGCCCGTCACCCTGCTGTTGCCGCTGGGGCGTTCTCTCAACGATGTGCTCACCGGCGCCGGTCTGGCAGATGCCATCCCTGCAGCCAAAGCGGGGGATCTGCTCCACTCGGGCAACCTCACCATCAAGCTGCTGCCGATGACCGATCAGGCCGGTTACGATCGACTGCTGTGGAGCTGCAATCTCAATCTGGTGCGCGGGGAGGACTCCTTCGTGCGGGCCCAGTGGGCCGCTCGCCCTTTCCTCTGGCATATCTACCAACAGGAGGAGGAGGCCCATCTGGTCAAGCTGGAGCAGTTCCTTGACCACTACTTATCCGATCTACCAGCCGAGTGCGGCCAATGGCTGCGCCGCTTTAATCTGGCTCTCAACCGTGGCGAAGATTGCGGCGAACTTTGGGCCCAATGGCCCCGATATAGCGCCATTTGGCAGCAACATGGGCGAAGCTGGTCACAGAAGTTGCTCCGGGATGGGGATCTCGTCACACGGTTGGTGAAATTTTTAGAAAGCCGTATATAATCTGGCAGTTTTTATCCGTCCGTTTCACGAACAGGAATTTTTTACATGAAAACCGCACAGGAAATCCGCGCTGGTAACGTAGTCATGATCGGCACCGAGCCGATGGTGGTTCAGAAGGCTGAATTCAACAAATCCGGCCGTAACTCCGCCGTGGTCAAAATGAAGCTGAAGGGCCTGCTGAACGGCAGCGCTACCGAGACCGTCTTCAAGGCCGACGACAAGCTGGACGTTGTTCAGCTGGAACGTAAAGAGTGCACCTACTCCTACTTCTCCGATCCCCTGTATGTCTTTATGGACACCGAGTACAACCAGTACGACGTAGAGAAAGACAACCTGGGTGACGTGCTGAACTATCTGGTAGACGGCATGGAAGACATCTGCGAAGTGACTTTCTACAACGAGAAAGCCATCTCCGTAGAACTGCCGACCACCATCGTGCGCGAAGTTGAGTACACCGAGCCGGCTGCCCGTGGCGACACCTCCGGTAAAGTGACCAAGCCTGCCCGTCTGAAAGGCACTACCTACGAGCTGGCTGTTGCCGCTTTCGTAGAGATCGGTGACAAGATCGAAATCGATACCCGCACCGGCGAATTCAAGCGTCGCGTCAACTAATTGACCGCTTTGAATTGATTACAAAAAAGCGAGCCACCGGCTCGCTTTTTTATTGCCTCCGAGTTGCCATCACACCGCCCGCCTTCAGAAAATCCCGCCGCCGCCGCTAACCCAGATAACCGGGGGAGCACACTATGGCCAGATTATCCTTATCACTGCTGTTATTGACCTTGCTGGCTGGCCATGGGGCAGAGGCGAGCGAGGTCGCCCCCCCCGTTGCCGAACCTATGCCCCTCGACCACTGGCAAGCCAGCGACTGGAAAGGGTTGCCCGATGCTACCCAGATCGACAAGCAGACGGTGCTGTTCGCCAAACATGACAGTGAAAACTATCTGGGGCTCGCCATTTTACTGCCCGACTGGCAGCGCAGCGGCCAACTCTGGCAACTGACTCGCGCCCTCAGCCGACTGGGCTTTGATACCCTGCTGCTGCTGCCCTCCCCCCAGCAGACCGAACTGGACCCAGCCGCCGAGAAAAAAGCGAAAAACAGCGATGAGTTTCGCAAGCAGTTTGCCGAGCGGATCAGCAAGCTGGCCGATGCCAAGCTGCAGGAGGGGGGCTTCAAGCTGATCCTGGCGCAAGGTACCGGCGCCGCCTGGACTGCCAATCTCATCGCCAGCGAACAGTTGCCCGCCCCCGACGCGCTGGTGCTGCTCGATGGCTTCTTCCCCAATCAGCAGAGCAACCAGACCCTGGCCAAACAGGTGGCTCAGGCGGCCATCCCCACCCTGGACCTCTATCAGGAGGATGGCGGTCGCTGGCCACTGCTGGCCGCCGAGGCCCGCAAAAGCGAGAGCCGGCGCAGCAACAAGCTCAACTATCGCCCCTACGCCCTGATGGAGCTGGAGGAGACCCCCACCCGCATTCAGGGCTGGCTCAACCATCTGGGCTGGCTCTAAACCAGCCGCCACCGTGGCGCAATAAAGCGCGCGCCAGCTCACATCTGCCGGATAAAGCCCAACCCTACCACGGCGACGATCTGGCCCTGACCGCATCCTCTTTGGCATCATGGCCTCTCGAACCTGAACAATGGCAGGAAGGTCCATGCAGCAGATTGTGTTTCTCGACAGCGATACCCTGGATGCGGGCATCACCCTGCATCACCCCGACTTCCCCCACCACTGGCAGAGCTATCCAAGTACTACCCCGGAACAGGTGGTGGAACGGCTCAAAGATGCCAGCATCGCTATCATCAACAAAGTACGGATCGGCGCCGCCGAACTGGCCCAGTTGCCTGAGCTCAAACTCATCGCCCTGGCCGCAACCGGCAGCGACAACGTGGATCTGGATGCGTGCCGCGCCGCCAACGTCGGGGTGTGCAATATCCGCAACTACTCGGGCCCCTCGGTGCCGGAGCACGCCATGGCGCTGATGCTGGCCCTGTCGCGCAACCTCTTCTGCTGGCGCCAGTCGCTGCTGGAGGGGCGCTGGCAACAGAGCGGCCAATTCTGCTTCTTCGACCACAACATCATGGATCTGCACGGCAAGCAGCTTGGCATCATCGGCAAAGGGACGCTCGGACAGGCGCTCGGCGAGCGGGCCAAAGGGATGGGGATGACAGTGCGTTACGCCCAGAGCCAGATCGGCGCCAGTCACGACGAGGACCGCTTGCCCCTCGACGAGTTGCTGCAAAGTTCGGACGTCATCAGCCTGCACTGCCCGCTCACCCCCTACACCCGCAACCTCATTGGCGAGCGGGAGCTGGATCTGATGAAACCGGGCGCCCTGCTGATCAACGTCGGCCGCGGTGGGTTGGTGGATGAGGAGGCGCTGCTGCAAGCGCTGGCCAACGGTCGCCTCGGTGGTGCCGGTTTCGATGTGGCGAGCGTCGAACCGCCGCCTCCCGACCATCCCTTGATGAAGGCGCTGCAATACCCCCACTTCATTCTGACCCCTCATGTGGCCTGGGCCAGCGAGGAGTCGATGCAGCGACTGGCCGACCAGCTGATCGACAACATCAACGCCTTTGCCGCCGGTCGCCGCCAGCACCGGCTGGTGTAACCGCACGAGCGAGTCACCGCAAAATCGAGTGACCACACCATGCAAAACGGGACCAACAGGCCCCGTTTTGCATCTTCCGCACTCACTGCACACGCATCAATCGTCGTCATGCCATCTGTGCTTCTTATGCTTTTTGTACTTCTTGTGGTGCTTGTGATGGTGATGATCGTCGTCATCATCGTAATAGCGATCCTGGCTCTTGTGGCCATCGCCGGTCTTGGCACCGATGGCCGAACCGCTCGCCCCGCCAACCCCGGCGCCGATCAGCTGACCGGTATCGCCACCGACACTCTTGCCGATAGCGGCACCGCCCAGCGCCCCCACCGCGCCGCCAAGGGCCGCTTCATTCTTGTTGCCCTTGTTGGCCGTCGCCGCACCACCGGCTGCGCCGCCCAATGCAGCCCCCACCAGCGCACCGGTATCTCCCCCCAACTCCTTGCCGATCATGGTGCCCGCCACCCCGCCTGCGCCACCACCGAGAATGGTGTTGAGAGTTTCCGAACCGTGGGCCGCAGTGCTGCCCAGCAATGACGCCCCCAACAGAGCCAGAGCACCGATGCCACGCGTACTCATATCCATGGATACTCCTGTCAAACCTGATTAATAATCAGCAGCACTATACAAAGAGCTATCAGGTTCGCCAGCCAGCAGAAAACAGGGATGCGACAGTCAATGGCAGTACAGTCACAGCCAACACAGGAAGAGTAGAATCAACCTATTGAATTAAAACGTGAAAATTAACATTGAACCAGACAGTCACGACAAAGTGACCGATAACCTGGCAGCCGCGTCCTGTCGAATAGTCAGCGCGCTGGGACAAAAGCTGTCAGTCAAGGGCCCCTGCCACCCCTTCAGCCAGATGCCAGCAGTTCCGGCCAGCCTCCTTGCTGCGGTAGAGGGCAGCATCAGCCCGCTCGAAGATAGGGCCGGCGGCAGGAGAATGGCAGGCGCCGCCGGCACTCAGGGTGATCGGCCCATGGTGTTCACGCCACTGTTGCTGACGCACCAGTTCAAGCAGACAACCGAGTTTCTCCGCCAACTCATCCTGTGGCTGTTGCAGCAGAGCGGCAAATTCATCCCCACCTATCCGGTAAACCGTACTCACCCCCAGCACATCAGCAAGACAGTTGGCCACCCGACACAGCACCTGATCGCCGAAGGCATGGCCCTGGCTGTCGTTGATCCCCTTGAAGTGATCGACATCAAACAGCAGCAGCCAGAAGCACGCCCCCCTCTGCTCCAGTGCCGCCTTGTGCTGCTCGAAGGCTCGTCGGTTCATGATACCGGTCAGGGGATCCCGCAACAGCGCATCCTGCCCCTTGAGAAAACTGGCCCTGACCTGATCGATCTCGTTCAGGCTACGCCGCACGAACCAGGTCTTGGGCTCACTGACAGGCGCTGAACGCTCCAGATCGCGCACGATGCCGGTCAATGAGCCCGACACCAGCTCCTGCTCCTGGCGGAAGATCCGCACCAGCAGACTCAGGCTGCAACACCAGATGGCAAACAGAGAGAGCAGTGGAAAAACCACCATCTGCAACGCATCGTAGAGGCTGTCACGAAACAGTACTGGCGGCAGATAGATGTTGAGATCCCAACCAATATCCGCCAGCTCACGCTTGATATAAGTCCCATGCCACAGCACATCCAGGCCGAGCCACTGCTGACTCTGATGCTGCTTGATGGTGTTGGTCGCCAGCAGATCCATATTGCTGCCCACTACCAGCTGATCAGTGTCACGCAAGGTCAGATAGAGTGCCGCCTGATTACTACCGACCGTGCGCTGCAGCGCCTGCTGCAGCGAGTCGAATGACATGTCAACCATCAGCAGACCCAGCAACTGCCCCTGCTCGTCCCTCACCCGTTTGATCAGGCTGAGAATCAGCTCCTGAGTATTGTATTCAGGGTAGGGGCCAAACCAGACGGGCTCGTCGCCCGGCATGGCGGTCACCTGATACCAGGGGCGCAGCGCTGCCTTATAACCTGGGGGCGCGAGCCACTCCGGGTAACTGTCGATGCGATCCGCTTTCAGGTTGTAAAAGTAGATATAGTGGTTGCCGGGCTTGATCTGATGGGCAATAGCCCAGATGGGAGAGTCGGCCGGCTCGCCGCGGGCTATCTTCTCCTTGTCTAGGGAGCCCTCCAGCACTGCCAGTTGCCGCTCATTGACCTTCACCATCTCGTGGATCAAGGACGCCTCAACGGAGGAAGCCATGTGACCGAAGCCGGATACCGTCATGTCGATATCCCGCAGATAGCTGGCAATGGCCATGATGATAGTCACGATCAGGATCAACAAGCCAAGCAGTGCGGAGAGGGGGGCCAGCACATAGTAACGCTTGTTGAGATACGAGCGGCTCACATGACATCCGAACAGGGGAAAACATAGCGGGATTGTGCGAGAGAAAGGAGAGTGAATCATTGATTAATATCACTTCAACGCCCCTTTAATGACATTTCCAATACTAACAAAACATCAAGGTTCGCAAACGAATATCAACTGACAGGAAAAACGCTAGTTACCCCGGGTTAACCCCGCTCTGCATTGCGGGTGTTATAGTCTATACCTGACGCGGCCGGCGCTGGACAAACCGTCCATCACCGGCTGCAACGCCAAGCAGAACAAGGAGATGTTATGAGCAGTCCGTTTATCGAACAGATCAAAGCACGTCGTACCATCTATGCCCTGGGCAGCCAGGTGTCCCATACACCGGAACAACTGACGGCCCTGATCCAGGATGCCATCAGGCACAGCCCCTCCTCCTTCAATTCCCAGAGCTCCCGCGCCGTCATCCTGTTTGGCGCCCAGCACCATAAGCTGTGGGATATCGTCAAAGCCGAGCTGAAAAAGATCGTGCCGCCGGAGGCCTACGCCCAGAGTGAGGCCAAGGTGGATGGCAGCTTCCGCGCAGGTTTCGGCACTGTGCTGTTCTTCGAAGACACCGACGTCATCAAGGATCTGCAGCAAAAGTTTGCCCTCTATGCAGACAACTTCCCCATCTGGTCGGAACATGCCACCGGCATCGCCCAGTTTGCGGTCTGGACCACCCTGGCCCAGGAGAAGATCGGCGCCTCCCTGCAACACTACAACCCCCTCATCGACGAGGCGGTACGCAAGGAGTGGAACCTGCCAGCCAGCTGGCTGCTGCGTGCCCAGATGCCCTTTGGCAGCATCCAGCAACCGGCCGGCGACAAGACCTTCATCGACGATGCCACCCGTTTCCGCGTTTTCAAATAACGGCCAGATAGCAAAACGCCCCCGCATCTCGGGGGCGTTTTTATTGCGACATCAAGAGTTCGGATAGCGATGGTTCATACCGCAATCTGCGGTCGTCACGCACTCGCACCACAGCTCAGGCGGGCAGCGTCACCAGCAGGGATGTCTCTCCAGGTTCCACCTTCACCTCGTGCCAGCCTCAGCCGTGCTGACTACTTAGCTGTTCGATAATGGTGGCGCGCAGCAGGGCTCGCCCTTCGTCGATGCGAGTTGATCGGGAGAGTCCTTTCGCCCACATCAGCGCCAGGGTTCGACTCAGCACTGGCTCGTGCAGCGCCACGACTTTCAGCTGGGGATCGCACTGGTTCGCGGCATAGAGTCCGGGCAGGATAGCAACTGCCAACCCTGAGCGCACCAAGCCGTAAAGCGTCTCGACATAATCTGTGGTGTATCTGGGCTTGAGCCCGGGCAACTGGCTCTGGGCCAGTCCGTTGACCTGCCGGCTGACGTTGCCTCTGGCAAAAAGGGCGATGTCGCGGCGGGTCAGCTCATGCCAGCTGATGGCCTCTTCCCCTGCCAGCGGATCCTGCCGGTTGATCACCGCCACCAGCGCATCGTCCAGCAGCGGCGTCACCTCCAGCGAGTCGGGCAACTCGCCATCCAGCACGCCAATCCCCGCATCCAGAGACCCCTCGGCCAGCGCCTGCAACAGACCGTCGTTGGTGTGATCCTGAAACTCGACCAGCAAGCCCGGAAACTGCTGCTGCAGACGGGCGGCCGCCAGCGGAAACATCAGGGTGCAGGCCGACGGGATCAGACCGATGCGCAGGGTGCCATCGCCCCCTTCGACCATCACCTGCTGCATATCGGCAAAAGCGGCGTGGGCCACATTGAGCAGCCCCTTGGCGTGGGGCAGGATCGCCTCCCCCTGTTCGGTCAGGGTGACCGCCTGCGCGGTGCGGTGAAACAGTTTGCCGCCTAGTACAGATTCAATCTGGCGCAGGGCACTGCTCAGGGCGGGCTGGCTGATGGCCATCTGATTGGCCGTTTCGGTGAAGTGGCGCAGCTGGGCCAGCGTGACAAAATACTGGATCTGCTTCAGAGAGAGCGCAGGCAGACGGCGCCAAGGTTCGGACATGAAATCGACAACCGGAGAAAAACGTTTGCAGCAGCATAACCCTTTCTTATCCAGTTATAAATTCTTTGCGCTATGCACGGACCAATCCCCTCCCTAAAGTGGGCCCATTATTCCCCTTGTCAGGCCATCTCCTTCATGTGTGAACAAGATGCATCCCTCAACTTGCGCCGCCGCGTCGTGCAGGCTGCCCTCGGCGAAGCCCCCTTCGATCTGCTGCTGACCAACGCCAACCTGATCGACATGGTGACCGGCGAGATCCGCCCCGTCGACGTGGGGCTGGTCGGCCCGCTGATCGCCAGCGTCCATCCGGTCGGCTCCTTCCAGCAGGCACGCGAGACCCACGATCTGGCCGGCGCCTATCTCTCGCCCGGTCTTATCGACAGCCATGTCCATGTGGAGAGCTCCCACCTGACGCCGGAGCGCTACGCCGATGTGGTGGTCGCACAGGGCACCACCACCATCTTCTGGGATCCCCACGAACTGGCCAATGTACTCGGGCTGGCGGGGGTGCGCTACGCCATCGACGCCAGCCGCAATCTGCCGCTGCGGGTCATCTGCGCCGCCCCCTCCAGCGTTCCCTCGACGCCGGGTCTCGAGATGTCGGGCGCCGACTTCCACGGCCCCGAGATGGCCACCATGCTGGAGTGGCCGGAGGTGGCGGGAATCGCCGAGGTGATGGACATGCAGGGGGTGCTGGGCGGCAGCGAGCGGATGACCGGCATTCTGCACGCCGGTTTGCAACGCAATGCCCTGATTGAGGGACACGCCCGGGGCCTCACTGGTCACCGGCTGCAAGCCTATCTGGCTGCCGGGGTCAGCTCGGATCACGAACTCACCTCGGCTGCCGATGCGCTGGAAAAATTGCGGGCCGGGCTCACCCTGCAGCTGCGCGGCTCCCACCCCTACCTGCTGCCGGAGATCGTCGCGGCGCTGAAACAGCTGCCCCACCTCTCCTCCCAAATCACCCTCTGTACCGACGATGTGCCGCCCGACATGCTGCTGGAGAAAGGGGGCATGATTGCGCTGGTCAAGCTGCTGGCTGAACTCGGGCTGGCGGTGCCCGATGTGCTGCGAATGGCCACCCTCAATGCCGCCATCCGGCTGCAGCGCAACGATCTGGGGCTGGTTGCCGCCGGCCGCTGCGCCGATCTGGTGGTGTTCGACAACCTCACTGATCTCAACCCGATCTGGGTCTACAGCGGTGGTCAGCGGGTCGCCCGCCATGGCGCCATTCTCAAACCCTCCGAGCATGTCGCCGGTTGTCAGGCGCCGCGCGATACCATGCAGATCCCCCTGCGCACGCAGGAGGAGTTCATCATCCGGGTACCCGGGCTGACTGCGGGTCGGGCCCGCTTCAAGACCATCAAGGGGGCTCGCTTCACCCAGTGGAGTGAAACCGAGGTTGAGGTTCGGGATGGTCAGGTCATCGTGCCTGCGGGATTTAGCCTCATCTCGGTGCAACACCGCCATGGCCGCCATCAGGCGGGCACCCGGCTGGCGCTGCTGGAGGGGTGGGGCGAGCTGCAAGGGGCCATCGCCACCAGCTACTCCCACGACTCCCACAATCTGGTGGTGCTGGGGCGCGACCCGCAAGAGATGATGCTGGCCGCCAACACTCTGATCACCAGCGGGGGCGGCATGGCGGTCGTCCAGCAGGGTGAGGTGCTGGCCCACGTTGCCATGCCCATCGCCGGCATGCTCTCCGACCTGCCGGCCAGCGAGCTGGCCGCCAGCTTCCACGCTCTGCGCGAAGTGAGCGGCAAGGTGGTGGAGTGGGAGCCCCCCTACCGTGTCTTCAAGGCCATCGAGGGAACCTGCCTTGCCTGCAATGCGGGGCCCCATCTGACCGATCTCGGCCTCACCGATGGCCTGACCCGCGAGATTGTCGACCCCTTTATCTGCTGCTGGCCCCACGATGCCAGCCAAGCCGATTAACCTCGAGGAGAACAGCGTGAACCCTGTCGCCATTATTCTGGATACCGACCCCGGCATCGACGATGCCGTTGCCATCGCCGCCGCCCTGTTTCACCCCGGGATCGAGCTGGCGCTCATCACCACGGTCGCCGGCAACGTCGATGTCAGCAAGACCACCCGCAACGCCCTGCGCCTGCTGCACTTTTTCGGCCAAGAAGTGCCGGTGGCACAGGGGGCCAGCCAGCCCCTCGTGCACCCCCTCGACAATGCCAGCCATATCCACGGCCACTCCGGCCTCGATGGTTACGAGTTTGCCGAACCCGGGCAACAGCCGATACCGGAGCATGCCGTCGAAGCCATGAAGGCCACCCTGCTCGCCAGCGAACAATCCATGACGCTGGTGCCCATCGGGCCGCTGACCAATATCGCCCTGCTGTTCACCCTGCACCCCGAGTGTCGGGAGAAGATCGCGCGGATCGTGTTGATGGGCGGCTCGGCCGGTCGGGGCAACCACACCCCCAATGCCGAGTTCAATATCTACGTGGATCCGGAGGCGGCTCACATCGTCTTCAGCAGCGGTCTGCCCATCGTGATGTGCGGACTCGATATCACCAGCCGGGCCACCCTGACCGGCGAGATGATTGCGGCGCTGCCCGCCCTCAACCGCACCGGCGCCATGCTCCACGCCCTGTTCGGCCACTATCGCGGCGGCAGTATGCAGACCGGGCTCAAGATGCACGATCTCTGCGCCATTGCCTATCTGGTGCGCCCCGATCTCTTTATCACCCGGGCCTGCCATGTGGCCATCGAGACCCGGGGTGAGCACACCCTCGGCACCACCTCGGTGGATATCAACAACCGGCTCAAACGCCCGCCCAACGCCGAGGTGTGTCTCGATATCGACGTGCCCGGATTCAGGGCCTGGTGCATGGAGACCCTTGCCCGCGCCATCTGATCCCGAACCGCCAGCCCGCTGGCCCATTCACATCAAGAAGAGAGTGTTGGAAACATGCTGGAAATAATTGTCAGCACCCTGATCCTGGTCATCTGCGGCTATCTCATCGCCAAAAACTACGATGCCAAGATAGTGCTGTTTGGCGCCGGGCTGCTGCTGATGTTTGCCGCCGTCGGACTGGGTCACCCCCTGCTGCCTGCGGCGCAGAGCAGCGGCCTCAGCTGGCTTGATCCCTTCGTCCAGATCAAGCAGATCTTCATCAGCCAGATGGGCAATGTCGGTCTCACCATCATGGTGCTGTTCGGCTTCTCCAGCTACATGAGCCACATCGGCGCCAACGACGTCACCGTCATGCTGCTGACCCGCCCCTTGAGCCGTATCCGCTCCCCCTACCTGCTGGTGCCGGTGATTTTCCTGCTGGGCAACCTGCTCTCGTTGGTTGTACCGAGCGCTGCCAGTCTGGCGGTGTTGCTGATGGCGACCCTCTATCCGGTGCTCAAGGCGTCGAACATGTCCTCCCTTACCGCGGGGGCCGTCATTGCCACCACTGCCACCATCATGCCCAGCCCGCTGGGGGCCGATAATGTGCTTGCAGCCCAGAAACTGGGGATCCCGCTGGTGGAGTACATCGTCTCCTACCACGCCCCCATCTCGCTGCCAACGCTGGCGTTGATGGCAGTAGTGCACTACTTCTGGCAAAAGGCGATGGACAAGCGCCAGCAGGCGCGCGGCGGACTGGAGGAAAAAGAGGAGTCGCTCGCCGTTCCGACCGGCTTGCCGCCCGCCTACTACGGCCTCTTTCCGGTGCTGCCACTGGTGCTGGTACTGCTGTTCGGTATCTGCTTCACCCATATCTCCCTCGGGCTGGTGGAGATCACCTTCGTCTGCCTGCTGCTCACCATAGGGGTGGAGCTGCTGCGCAAAGGCAATATCAAGGAGACCAGCAAGGAGTTCGCCATCTTCTTTACCGGCATGGGCACAGGTCTGGCTCAGGTGGTCTCGCTCATAGTAGCGGCCAGCATGCTGGTGGAGGGGCTCAAAGCCATCGGCATCATAGATACCCTGGTCGATAGCGTGAAGCACATCGACGGCGTCGGCTCCATCCTGATGTTCTTCTTCTCCGGCACGGCGGCGCTGATCGGCTTTATCAGCGGCAGCGGTCTGGCGGTCTTCTACTCCTTTATCAACATCATTCCCGAAATCACCGAGAAGGTCGGGGTCAACAGCGTGGCGGTGGCCCTGCCGATGCAGCTCACCGCCAACCTGATCCGCTCCATGTCGCCGGTCGCCGCGGTAATCATCGTCATCGCCTCGATCACCGGCAGCAACCCCATCGAGATTATCAAGCGCACCTCGGTGCCCATCATCTCGGGCATCATCTGCTGCATGACCCTCTCCTACCTGCTGTTCAGCTAAACCAGCTCCATCTGCAGGCGATCAATCCGGTCGCCTGCAGACGGTTTTTTACCCCCGGTTGAAAGTGAACCCACTGCATGTAAACGCCCGGAAGATAATCGGTGGGGATCGTCTATAACTTTTGCGACCAAGAGCCACATACGCCTGAGTAACTGACCGCCAGCCATCAGGCTCAGCCCCCTAATTCAACTCCCAGAGCTCTCGTGCCGTCATTCTTGGTTGGCGCCCTGCATAGACAGCATCACCAGCAAGGACTCGCCTTTCCCTGACACCACTCTCACCTCGCGCCAGTCGCGGATCACCGCCACCACCGCAGGGTTGAGCGGTGCATCGCCCCCCACCTGTACCACGGCGCAGCCTGCACGCAGGGCACTCTCAATACCGGCCGGGGCATCCTCAAATACCAGACAGCGAGCGGGTGGCACGCCAAGCCGTACAGCGCCCAGCAGATAGGGCTCGGGATCGGGTTTGCCATTGACCACCGCTTCGGCTCCCACCAACACGTTAGGCAGCGGCAAACCGGCACAATTCAGGCGATGGCGGGCAACCCGCTCACCAGCGGAGGTCACGATGGCCCAATGCTGTGGCGGCAGGTGGCGCAGCAACTCGCCAGCTCCTGCGATGGCGTCGCCGCCGGTATGCAGCATCTCCAACTCATCAAGCCGCGCGACCTCTCGCTCCACATCCAGTTGCGGAGCCAGCGACCGGATCACCTCGCGCGAACGCATACCGTGACACATCGCCAACACCGGCTCGGGATCGCGCAGATGTTCACGACACCAGAGCCGCCATACCTGCTCCACATCGCCGGTCGAGCAGACCAGGGTGCCATCCATATCGAACAGCAGGGCGGATACCGACAGGGTGATCGTGTTCATGCCAGCACTCATACAGACACTCATACAGGCACCTCGGCCAGCTCGGGCAGAGAGCCAGAGAGCGCATCGGCAAAGGCCTGCTGCTGGGCGGCACGCTCATAACAGGCGAGCGCCTGCTCGGTACTGCCAGCCCACACTTGCAAGGGGCCGACCACAAACCCCTGTTGCAACAGGCTGGCGAGCAGCTCCCCAGTCTCCGGGGCCGCCAACGGCTGAGCCAGCACCAGCTTGCCCTTGATCAAAAACAGATAACGTTGGGTAGACATGATATGGCTCCTTATTCCGGTTCAGAGGAGGGCGATT
This sequence comes from Aeromonas sp. 602200, assembly GCF_049173895.1. NCBI lineage: Bacteria > Pseudomonadati > Pseudomonadota > Gammaproteobacteria > Aeromonadales > Aeromonadaceae > Aeromonas > Aeromonas sp. 602200. Next base: position 128,252 of record NZ_JAAKSL010000004.1, on the reverse strand, counting down.
CCCCCCTTGCCGAGCCATTAGAACAAGGCGATTAGATAATTTATAATCAATAAATCGCCACTTTGGATAACCAATTGGAATGAAATTCGACTTGAGGCAACTGCAGGCGTTTGTGACGCTGGCCGAGACCGCCAACTACCGGGAAGCGGCCAATCGCCTCTTCATTACCCAACCGGCCCTCACCAAGCAGATCCAGGGGCTGGAGCAGACGCTGGGCTGCACCCTGTTCAAGCGGGGCCGCCATGGTGCCGAGCTGACGGCGCTCGGCGCCCAGCTGCTCACTCAGGCAAGCGCACTGGTCAAATACGGCAGGGAGTTTGAACGTCACGCGCTGGCAGTGGCGAGTGGCGTGGCCGGTCGGCTCAAGATTGGGTTTGGCCTGTCGAGTTTCGCGCTGGCCCCTGCGCTGGTGGCCCGCTTCAAACAGCAGGTCACGGACGTGATGGTCCATCTGCAGGATATGCCCTCCGCGATCCAGCAGGAGCAGCTGCTCTCCGGCCAGTTGCAACTTGGTTTTATGCGTCGGCCAGAGACTCCGCTGTTGCAGGAGCATCGGCTGCTGACCGACCGGCTGGTACTGGCGGTGCCAACCCGGATGACCCAGCCAGATCCGTCATCGTTTGACGTCCAGCAGGCACTGACTAGTCAACCCCTGTTGCAGATGGTGGGCTACCGTTGTCCCGGCCTAACCCGGCAGATCGCCGGGTTTCTCGGCGCCAACCGGCTGACCGGCATGGTTCAAGAGGCAGAGGATATTCAGACTCTGGTGGCATTGGTTGCGGCAGGCATAGGTAATGCCATCCTGCCGCACAGCGTCAGCTTTATCGCGGGCCCGGACGTCACCCTCTATCCCCTCTTTGGCCCCTGTTCCGAGTGGGAGATAAGTCTGGTGTGGAACCCCGCCTTTGCCGACCCGATCCGCGATCGCTTCGTGCAGCTGGTCCTCGATCCCCATCCCGCACCGCACCCAGCCACAATCGATCGCTGACCCAGCCAAAAACTCCCGCAGACGGAACCAGGAGAAGATAGCGCTCAGCAATCGAGATGAATTAATCGGGCCTTTGTGAATCAAAGCATTTCAATTAACACACCACTGATCTTCACAGGGGATGCCATCTCCTTCCCCATCCATCTTGGTACCAGGGCAGTTTTGTAAAAACCAGGTTGCCTCCTCACAGGAGGTCATCTGGGAGCAATGCTGCCGACCATCACACTGGCGAGTAAAGGTCGCTGCCTGTGGCGTACTGAAGATGGAACTAACCTCCTCTTGAGTAACTGGCGATGCGGGCGGCAAATTGGCAAAGAAGCGGGAATAGATGGAAAAGAGGCCGACGAGCAGCAACAGGGGGAGCAATTTACCACTCCAGCTGCTCTTGCGACGTCGATAGGGGTTACTTCTCTCTCTGGTCGAGGTGGGTCTTGGCGGCTGACTTGCCGCCCGAAATGCAGGCGCCACCGATGATGCGGCTGATCTTGCTGCTGATGGTGCGACCGACGGCACAACACCCGCCAACGTGAGCGGGCGATCGGGGAAAAAGACCTGCAACGCCCTTGGCTTGCCATCCTGACCACTGCCGATCAGATAGGTGACACGCTCCCCCGGCTCGGGCACCCGGCCATCTGATTGCAGCGCCGTAACATGCACAAACAGCCCTGCACCGCGTGATCCATTGATTGTCTGCTCGGCGCCATTTTGCTCCGGCGTAATAAATCCAAAGCCGCGCGCCTCGTTCCAGCTCGCGATCCGTCCCTGATAACGCATCTGTCCATCCTTGTTGTTATCCATGTGAGCACTATATTGCCCGACAATCATGTTGCCCAAAAGCGCTGCGGCCCGACAGGGAGCCGCAGAGTCAATCTCAACACGGTGATCGGGTGCAGCCTGCGTTAAGGATCAAGCCAGCTGGGACACCTTGATGATCTCGGCGATGCGACTCAGCATCCGCAGCGAGGTGTGATGCTCGGTGGCATCTGCGGCGGCGCAGGCATCCTCCAGAATGGTGATGGCGTAGTCGCGATCGTGACCATCCCGCGCTGCCGCCTGAATGGCCCAGCTGGTGCTCACCCCGCACAGATAGAGGTGGTCGATGTGGTTGGCCCGCAGCGCAGGCTCCAGCGCCGTGCCATAGAAGGGGCTGACCCTGGGCTTGGCCAGCACCAGATCACCGGGTTGCACATCCAGATCAGGATGAAAGTCGGTGCCGCTGTCAGCCAAAGAGAGCGCCCCCAACTGGTGAGCGCGACCAAACATGGGAGACCCCTTGGGTTGCAGCTGATAGCCGCCGTCAAAGCCCACCTTGATCAGCACCACCAGCCAGCGGTGGGCGCGGGCATGGGCCAGCGCCTGATTGGCATGCGCAATGGCATCCTGCTCCAGCACATGGGCTGCGGAGGCGGCAATGCGCCCGTCGGGATGGGCAATATCGTTGATAAAATCGATCACCAGCAGTGCCTTGTTCATCACCTTTGCTCCTTCGCGAATTCAGCCCGTGTTACCTGGTTTCTACCTGTCAAACCAGCCCCAGTGCATAGCGCAGCGCCATCTCCTTGAGCGGGCCCGCCTTGTCCGCCAGATTGAGAGCAAGATTGCGGGCCAGCTTGAGGGGGCCAATCTCGTTGCTGAATACCCCGTAGAAGAGATCCATTCCCGACTGCATCAGCAGGTTGTCGGGGCGACGGCGTCGCTCGTAACGCTCGGCCAACGCCAGCTGATGCCAGTCGGCGCCAGCTCCTTGCAGCAGATCAGCCCAGCAGGCCACATCCTTGAAGCCGAGGTTGACCCCCTGCCCCGCCAGTGGGTTGATGGTGTGGGCAGCATCGCCAAGCAGCACCACCCGACCGACGTGATAGTCGTTGGCGTGGCGACGCACCAGCGGGAAGCTCCCCTTGCCGGTGACGGTAAATCCGCCGAGGCGGCTTGGGAAGTGGCGGCGCACTTCGGCGGCAAGCCCTTCGTTGCTCATGGCCGCCAGCGCGCGGATACGGGCCGGGTTGTCATACCACACCAGGGAGCCGTGCTGACCGGGCAGCGGCAGGAAGGCGCGCGGGCCGCTCGGGGTGAACTGCTGCCAGGTGATATCTTCCTGCGCAAAGTCGGTGTCGATATTGATCAGCATGCAGTGCTGGCGGTACTCGAAGCGCGATACGCCGATACCGGCCAGCTTGCGGGTGTGGGATTCGGCACCGTCGCAGGCCAGCACCCAGCGGGCCGCCAGCTCGGTGCCGTCGTCCAGAGTCAGCACAGCTTCATCTGCTCTCTGGCGCAGGCTGGTCACCGCCGCCGGGGTGTGGGTCTGGATGGTGGGAAAATCCTCCATCCGTTTGAGCAGGGCGAGCTGCACCAGCCGGTTTTCGATGATGTAGCCGAGCTGGGGCAGACCGAGATCGGCGGAATTGAAGCGGGTGGCAAAACCGTCCAGCTCCCAGGTCTCCAGTCGGCGGTAGGGGCAGAGCCGCATCTGCTGCAGATGGTGCCAGGCACCGGTCTGCTCCAGCAGCGCCACCGAGGCCTGACTGATGGCGGAGACCCGCAGATCCAGCGGCTGCTCCGGCGCGTAATGCTCCGGCAGTTGGGTCTCGATGACCCGCACCGAGAGGCCCTGAGCCGCCAGCAGACAGGCGGTGGCGGCGCCCACCATGCCGGCGCCGACGATGGCGATATCACACTGTTCCATGCATTTATTCCTGAAAGGGTGCGTCCGGCGACAGCGCCCGGACGTGAACCGAATGGCAGCATGATAGCGCAAGGGCGGCTGATAAACAGTGAGACAAACGGGGAATTGCTGCGTCAAATCAAGGAGAAAGCTTATTGAGCTTGCTGGCAACAGGTATCGGGTGAGCACCATTGCCAGCTGGATATTAGCTAGGCAGTATCCAGATTGCGGAGTAAAATGCGCGGTCCTTTGACCATGCCGATTTCAAAACAAGTCAAGAGAAGCAATGAGCAAGAAACTTCACATTAAAACCTGGGGTTGCCAGATGAACGAGTATGACTCGTCCAAAATGGCCGACCTGTTGGATGCCAGCAATGGCTACACCCTTACCGAAGAGCCCGAAGAGGCAGATGTCTTGCTGCTCAATACCTGCTCCATCCGCGAAAAAGCGCAGGAGAAGGTGTTCCACCAGCTGGGACGCTGGAAAAAGCTCAAGGCCAAAAAGCCCGGTCTGGTGATCGGCGTGGGTGGCTGCGTTGCCTCTCAGGAGGGCGATGCGATTCGCCAACGCGCTCCCTATGTGGATATCGTGTTCGGCCCGCAGACCCTGCATCGCCTGCCCGCCATGATCAAGGAAGTGCAAGAGGGCCATGGTGCCCAGGTTGATATCGCCTTCCCCGAGATCGAAAAATTCGACAGCCTGCCCGAACCGCGCGCCGAAGGGGCCACCGCGTTCGTCTCCATCATGGAAGGCTGCTCCAAATACTGTACTTACTGCGTGGTGCCCTACACCCGCGGTGAAGAGGTGAGCCGTCCGCTGGACGACGTGCTCTACGAAATCGCCCAGCTCGCCCAGCAGGGCGTGCGCGAAGTGAACCTGCTCGGCCAGAACGTCAACGCCTACCGCGGCCCGACCTTTGATGGCGGCATCTGCACCTTCGCCGAGCTGCTGCGTCTGGTGGCCGCCATCGACGGTATCGATCGCATTCGCTACACCACCAGCCACCCGATCGAGTTCACCGACGACATCATCGAAGTCTACAAAGACACCCCTGAAGTGGTCAGCTTCCTGCACCTGCCGGTGCAGAGCGGCTCCGACCGTATTCTGACCATGATGAAGCGCCCGCACACCATCCTGGAGTACAAATCCAAGATCCGTCGCCTGCGTGCCGCCCGTCCCGACATCACCATCAGCTCCGACTTCATCGTTGGCTTCCCGAATGAGACGGACGAAGACTTTGAAGCGACCATGAAGCTGATCGAGGATGTGGGTTTCGACATGAGCTTCAGCTTCATCTTCAGCCCGCGCCCGGGCACCCCGGCCGCCGACATGCCCGACGATGTCGACATGGAAGTGAAGAAAGCCCGTCTGGCCCGCCTGCAGCACGTCATCAACAACCAGGCGATGCAGATTGGCCGTGCCATGCTGGGCACCACCCAGCGCATCCTGGTGGAAGGGCCCTCCAAGCTCGACCCGATGCAGCTGTGTGGCCGCACCGAGAACAACCGGGTGGTCAACTTCGAAGGCCTGCACACCCTGATCGGCGGCTTTGCCGACGTGGAGATCACCGAGGTGCGTCCCAACTCCCTGCGCGGCAAGTTCATCCGCGGCGAGAGCGAGATGAACCTGCGGATCGCCACCGCCCCGAGCGAAATCCTGGCCCGTCGCCCGGATAACGTACCGGACGAGCTGGGCGTGGCCGCCTTCACACCCCATTAATCCCCTCCTCCCCATTCGCCCGGCGGATGGGGAGCGCCTTGAGACGAGGATATTTTGAGCCGACACATCTCGACCCTGAATCTGCATCTGGAGCCCGCCGACAACCAGCGCCTTGCCAGCCTGTGCGGCCCCTTCGATGACAATATCAAGCAGCTGGAGCGCCGCCTCGGCGTCGAGATCAGCTACCGTGACAGCCACTTCCAACTGGTGGGCAAACCGGCCCAGCTGGATGCCGCCGCCGTCATCCTCAAGCACCTCTATGTGGAAACCCAGCCCCTCAAGGGTGGCAAGGTGACCGACATCACTCCCGATATGGTCCATCTAGCCATTCAGGAGTCGCGAGTGCTGGAGCAGGATGACGAACCGGCGCCGAGCATCCCCTATGGCAAGGAGGTGACGGTCAAGACCAAGCGCGGTCTCATCAAGCCACGCAGCCCAAATCAGGCCCAGTACATTGCCAATATCGTGCGCCACGACATCTGCTTCGGCATAGGCCCGGCCGGTACCGGCAAGACCTATCTGGCGGTCGCGGCGGCGGTGGATGCGCTGGAGCGTCAGGAAATTCGCCGCATTCTGCTGACCCGTCCGGCGGTGGAAGCGGGGGAGAAGCTGGGCTTCCTGCCCGGGGATCTCTCCCAGAAGGTCGATCCCTACCTGCGCCCGCTCTACGACGCCCTGTTCGAGATGCTGGGCTTTGAGCGGGTCGAGAAGCTGATGGAGCGCAATATCATCGAGGTGGCGCCGCTCGCCTATATGCGCGGAAGAACCCTCAATGACGCCTTTATCATTCTCGATGAGGCCCAGAACACCACCACCGAGCAGATGAAGATGTTCCTCACCCGCATCGGCTTCAACTCTAAGGCCGTGGTCACCGGCGACATCACCCAGGTAGACCTGCCGCGCAACGCCAAATCCGGCCTGCGCCACGCGCTGGAAGTGCTGCCAGGGGTCGATGGTCTGTCGTTCAACTTCTTCGAGTCCAAAGACGTGGTGCGCCACCCGGTGGTGGCCCGTATCGTGCAGGCTTACGAGGCATTCGATGCCAAACAGGCAACCGAGAAGGTGGCCGGCCAAACAAACGCCAGCAAAGAGAGTGAGCAATGAGCGTAACCCTGGATCTGCAACTGGCCAGTGCCAGCACTGACGGCCTGCCCACCGAAGCCCAGCTGCAAGGCTGGCTCGACGGCACCATTCTCGGCTTCCAGCAGGAGGCTGAAGTGACGGTGCGCATCGTCGACGAGGCGGAGAGCAACGAACTCAACCTCACCTATCGCGGCAAGGACAAGCCCACCAACGTGCTCTCCTTCCCGTTCGAGGCGCCGCCCGGTCTGGAGCTGCCGCTGCTCGGCGATCTGGTGATCTGCCGTCAGGTGGTAGAGCGCGAGGCCGAGGAGCAGGGCAAGCCCCTGATGGCCCACTGGGCCCACATGGTTGTGCACGGCAGTCTGCATCTGCTAGGTTATGACCATATCGAGGATGAGGAAGCCGAAGAGATGGAAGCGCTTGAGCGCGACATCATGCAGGAGCTAGGTTTTGCCGATCCTTATCTGAACGACGAAGAGTAAAGAACCGGATGGTCATCGTCTTGAAACAGCAGATGACCATCCTTATATAACCCGAACTATTTCAAGTGTGTTCATACGAGTAACCAAGAGAGAAAATGACCGACGATCACCCTAGTACCGGCTCGCCGAAGAAAACCTGGCTCGACAAACTCAGCCAACTCTTCCAGGGCGAGCCAAAAGACCGCAATGATTTGGTAGACGTGATAGCCGATGCCGAAGAGCGCGACCTCATCGATCAGGACACCAAGGACATGATCGAGGGGGTGCTGGAGATCGCCGATCTTCGCGTGCGAGATATCATGATCCCCCGCTCCCAGATGGTGACCATCGAGAAGTCCCAACCGGTGGATGCAATCCTGCCGGTGATCATCGAGTCCGGTCACTCCCGCTTCCCGGTGATCAACGAGGACAAGGATCATGTGGAGGGCATACTGCTCGCCAAGGATCTGCTCCCCTTCGGGTTTGGCGGCCATCACGCCAGCGAGCCGCTGCAGCTCGAGAAAATCTTGCGCCCCACGGTGATCGTCCCCGAAAGCAAACGGGTTGACCGTCTGCTCAAGGAGTTCCGTGAAGAGCGCTACCACATGGCCATCGTGGTCGACGAATTTGGTGGCGTCTCCGGTCTGGTGACCATCGAAGACATACTGGAACTGATCGTTGGCGAGATCGACGACGAGTTTGACGACATCGAGGATGAACCGGACGAAATCCGCCGCATCAGCAAACGGGTCTTCTCGGTTAGTGCCCTTACCGAGATCGAGGATTTCAACGACTTCTTCGGCACCCAGTTCAGCGATGAAGAGGTGGATACGGTAGGCGGTCTGGTGATGCACGCCTTCAGTCATCTGCCCAAGAAGGGCGAGGAGATCGAGCTGGACGGCTACCTGTTCAAGGTGATGCATGCCGACCGGCGTCGTCTGCAGCAGTTGCAGGTGAAGATCCCCGAGCACCACGCGGCGGCGCAATCCGAGCCGCAATAAGCAGATCCGCTCGATGTGTGAAACAACGCCCCGACCTCGGGGCGTTGTGCTCTCTGCCACCGGCATCGAGGCTCGCCGTTGCCCCGCTTACAGGTTAAGATACCGGCCATTCGACCCCAGTTGCACACCAAGACGAGCACCATCGCCCGTGAGATTATCCCCTGTTACTTCCAAAATTCTGTTAAGCCTCAGTGCATTGGCCTCTGGTGCCATCGCCGTGCTGGCCTTCTCCCCCTTCGGCTACTGGCCGCTGGTGATCCCCTCCCTGCTTGGCCTCTACGCCCTGCTGGACAAAGCAACGCCGAAACAGGCCGCCTGGCGCGGTTTTGGCTACGCCATGGGACTCTTTTTACCGGGGCTGTGGTGGATCCATGTCAGCATGACCGAGTTTGGCGGCATCCCGCTGCCGGTCGCCTTCGTCCTGTTGGCCGGGCTCTCCGCCTATCTGGCCCTCTACCCGACACTCGCCTGCTGGATCTTTGCCCGCTTCTTTGGCAGCCGTCACTGGAGCCGCTGGCTGCTCGCCTTCCCGGCCCTCTGGTTGGTGGCTGACTGGCTGCGCGGCTGGGTGATGACCGGCTTCCCCTGGCTCTGGTTTGGTTACAGCCAGATCGACGGCCCCCTCAAGGGCTTTGCCCCCATTCTCGGGGTGCAGGGCATCACCCTAGCACTGCTATTCTCCGCCTCCGCCATCTGGCTGGTGTGGAAGTCCCGCTCGCCACTGTGGCTGGCGGTGCCCGCCCTGCTGGCTGCCGGCGCTCATGGCCTGATGCAGCTCAACTGGGTGACCCGTGGCGAGCCGGTCAAGGTGGCACTGGTGCAGGGCAATATCGCCCAGTCCCTCAAGTGGGATCCGGAGGCGCTGGCCCCCACAGTGCGCACCTATCAGGACTTGAGCCGCGAGAATCAGGATGCCGACATCATCGTCTGGCCGGAATCGGCGATCCCGGCCATCGAGAAGGCGATGGGCCCCTATCTGGAGAATCTGGACAAGGCGATGAAGGTGAACGATACCGGCCTGCTGGCGGGGATCATTCACTACGACGAGCAGCAACAGCGTTTCTACAATACCGTGCTCGGCATGGGGGTGCAGGATGCGGATGGCAAGGAGTCCTACTTCTACAACCACTCCAACCGCTACAACAAGTACCACCTGCTGCCCATCGGCGAATTCGTGCCGTTTGAAGATCTGCTACGCCCCATCGCCCCCTTCTTCAACCTGCCGATGTCCTCCTTCAGCCGGGGTGACGAAGTGCAGCCAAACCTGATCGCCAAGGGGCTCAAGTTTGCCGCCGCCATCTGCTACGAGATCATCTTCCCGGAGGAGGTGCGCCGCAACGTCAATGCCGATACCGACTTCCTGCTGACCGTCTCCAACGACGCCTGGTTCGGCACCAGCATCGGCCCCTGGCAACATATGGAGATCGCCCGGATGCGCGCGCTGGAGCTGGCTCGTCCGCTGCTGCGGGACACCAACACCGGCATCACTATCGTCACCGAGATCGACGGCAGCATCATCGGCCAGATCCCGCAGTTTGAAGCGGGCGTGCTGCGCAGTGAGGTGCGTCCCGCCCACGGCGAGACCCCCTACATGCGCTTTGGTAGCTGGCCCCTCTACGGCCTGACCGTGCTGCTGCTGGGTCTGGCGCTGCGCCCCAAGGCTCACCCCTGGGCCCGCGAGCTGTAATGGCCATCCGCAATCCCTGATAAACAACGAGGCGCCCGCTGGCGCCTCGTTTTTTTCATCTCCAATCAAAGCGATATGCCTGAGAAGGACATAAAGCCGAGGGACATCAGCCCCGCCACGATAAAGGTGATGCCGATGCCCCGCAGCCCCTCGGGTACATCAGCGTACTTCAGTTTCTGGCGCAAACCGGCCATGGCGACAATGGCCAGCAGCCAGCCAAGCCCCGAGCCTGCGCTGTAGACCAGCGACTCGATAAAATCGTAATCCCGCTGCGCCATAAACATCACACCGCCAAAGATGGCGCAATGCACCGTCAACAGCGGCAGATAGATGCCGAGCGCCTGATAGAGCGCCGGAGCGTACTTGTCGAGCACTATCTCCATCACCTGCACCAGCGCCGCCAACACCCCGATGTAGATGATGTAATCGAGAAATCCCAGATCGAATTCCCCGAAAAAGGTGCTGCCTGCCCGCAAGATATGGCGGTAAATCAAGTTGTTGAGGGGAATGGCGATCACCATCACCACCAGGATCGTCATACCAAGGCCAAAGGCGGTGTTGATGTTCTTCGAGACGGCCAGAAAGGTACACATCCCCAGAAAGAAGGCCAGGGCGAGGTTCTCGACAAAGATTGAGTGAATAAACAGGTTGAGGTAGTAGTCCATAGGTGTGCTCACCAGGTGTTTGCGCAAAGAGAAAGTCTGCCTCTGGCCGATGGCCAGCAGCATGGACGAAACAATAGAAAGCGCGGACGCAGCACCGGACGATAGAGCGAAGGCTGCAGGTGTCAGCCTGCCCCGTCAGTCAATCGGGAGCGTTAAAAGCAGTGTGAAAACGTGGATGAGCGTCCGCCAGCCGGGTGAGCTAGTCGCCGTGACAGAAGCGAAATTGCAGATGGTGGCCGCAGAGTTGCCGTTTATGCAGATAGCCAACGTGGCCACAAGCTTGTCTGACATAGATCAGCGGCACAAAGAACAGCAGGCCACAGAGCAGGCCGAGGATATCGTGCTGGAACCAGGCCAGCAGCATCTGGTAGAGATGGCCGTCCCGCTCTTTCGCCAACCGCCGCCCCTGCTCGACCCCGTGGCGCCACTGGTTGCTCGGCAGCAAGCCGACCGTGTCGACCAGACGCTGGTTGATCGGGTCTTGCAGTGCCATCCCCGCCATCGCCCCGGCAGATGGCCCCTGCGACACGGCGCTCAGCCCAGCTGCGGCAAAAGCAGCGAGCCACAGAATGCAGGCGATGGCAAAGGCCATTGCACCGTGCTGTATGCGGCTTGGGGGTAAGCGACTGGCAAGAGGCAAGGTTCGAGCTCCTTCAGGGATGACAGGAATGCGTGGATAAATATATCACAAGCCATCGCTTTATTGGATTTTGATATTCACCTAATCATGCAAATCAGCACTAAACACTCAATTATCACTGAACTGAGCATTTAAAACCCAAACAAATGGGGGAGCATCTGCCCCCCCTCCGGTCACTGGCTCACCCTCAATGGCAATAGCCACCCTCTTCACATCGCTTGCAGGCAGCAGATCACATAGCCGTAACTGCCCAGATATTGGCGGTGGATGGCCACTTCCCGGCTCAAGTCCTGCCAGGCGGCACTCTCCCCCAGCTCGTCTCGATAGCGCACCAGATTGACCTCGATAGGGTCCAGATAGTTGTTCCAAGCGCTCATCGGCAAGAGTGTGTGTGACAGGCAGCGGTAGCCTGCCGCATGTACCGTCTCAAGCAGGCCCGCCAGCGTCTGCATGGCGGGATAATCCTGCTGCCAGAATGCCAACGCCTCCTCGGGCGGGTTATCGGTCAGCCAGACCGCATCACTCAGCACGATGCAAGCCTGCGGGCTCGCGAGCAGCGGACGCCACGCCTTCAGCGCATTGGCAACCCCCATCACGTAAGCGCTCCCCTCTGCCCAGATGAGGTCGGCCGGGGCCAGATCGTCCGGCAGTGCCGCCATGTTGGCGCAGAGGGTGGAGACATGCTCAAAGCCCGCTGCACGGGCGGAGTGCGCCACGGCGGCCAGTGCATCCTCTTCCAGATCGATGGCCACAATGTCGGCATCGGTCACCTGAGCCAGCGCCATGGTCGAGGCACCGCGCCCGCAGCCCATGTCGAGGATCCGGCGCGGCCGGATGGGCAAGGCGGCAAACTGCTGCTGGGTGAAGGCGCGATCCCCCGGCCCCCAGTAACTCATGCCATCCAGCAGCTGGATAAAGTCTTTGATGTAACGCTCATGTTCATTCATGTCTTTGCTCAACCATTGCAAGTGGTAGCGCTCTTTCTCGCTAAAACCCTGTTTCATCACCCACGCGAAGTAGGCCTCCGGTGCCTCGCGCTGCAGTTGCAGCTGCCAGGCCTTGAATTCCTCACCGGAGCGCGGGCGCAGCCCTGCCAGATCCGCCAACAGATCCCGGGCACGCTGCATCCGCACCAGCTCCTCATCCAGCTCCCTGACCCGGGCCTGCAATGCCGCTTGATCTATCTCGCCAGCCAGACAGGCGAGGCACTGCTTGAGGCTGAGACCACCCGCCTGCAGGGCCTGAACCATCTGCAGTCGCTACAGATCCCCCTCGTCATAGTGGCGATAGCCGTTGGCGGCCCGGGTACCGGCAATCACCCCCAGCTTCTCGTAATAGAGCAGGGTGGAGCGGGCGAGACCGCAGCGGCGGGCCAGTTCGGATATTTTCATGGCAATCACTCACGGTGCAGGCCATCAGGTGACCCGATAGAGACGAGCTTAAACTGTGAAGCTATAGACAGGTCAACGCCCTTTTCCAGAGATCCGCCAACAAAAACGGCCACCCTCGGGTGGCCGTTGTCAGCGCTATCTGTGATAAAGCGGCGATAGAGCAGCGATGCTACCGGCTCAAAGACCGGCCGCCTCCAGATGCTCCACCAGCAGCTGCACGCTGCGGTTGCCGCGCCACTCGTTGACGTCAAGCCGGTAGACAAGCCGCACCCGCTTGACCGAGGCATCGGGCCAGCGCTTGAGATCGACGCCAAAGGCGATGGCATCCACCGCATGACCGGAATCGGTTGTCAGCATCATCTTGAGGTGCTTCTCCCCCACCAGCCGCTGCTGCACCAGCACGAATTCGCCGTCAAACAGTGGCTCGGGGAAGGCCTGACCCCAGGGGCCGGAGGCGCGAATCAGCTCCGCCAGCTCGAGGTTGAGCTCATCCGGCAACAACTCGCCATCGGTGAGCAGCACCCCGGTCAAGAGCTCCGGCGTCACCAGCTCGCTGATGACAGCCTCAAAGGCGCGGCTGAAGGCCTCGATGTTGGCCTTGGGCAGGGTCAACCCCGCCGCCATGGCATGGCCACCAAACTTGCCCATCAGGCCCGGGTGGCGGGTATCGAGCAGTTCCAGCGCATCGCGCAGGTGCACGCCGGGGATGGAGCGGCCGGAGCCCTTGAGCTCGGTCTCGCTGCTCTCGGCAAACGCGATGACCGGGCGGTAGTACTTCTCCTTCACCTTGGAGGCCACCAGCCCCACCACCCCCTGATGCCACTCGTTGCGGTGCAGCACTATGCCAGAGGGCACCTCGCCATCGCGAAACCGGATCTGCTCCAGAGTGGCGAGGGCCTCCTGCTGCATCCCCTGCTCAATCTCCTTGCGCTCCTGATTGAGGCTGTCCATCTCGGCCGCAAGCTGGCGCGCCAGATTGAGGTCATCGCAGAGCAGACAGGCGACCCCAAGGGACATGTCATCGAGGCGTCCCACCGCGTTGAGGCGCGGCCCCAGCGCAAAACCAAGGTCGGCGGCGGTAAGACGGCGACCATCGCGGCCCGACACATCCACCAGCGCCTGAATGCCGGGGCGACAGCGCCCAGCCCGGATCCGCTGCAAGCCCTGATGGACCAGGATGCGGTTGTTGCCATCGAGCGCCACCACGTCGGCGACCGTGCCGAGGGCCACCAGATCGAGGTAATCCGCCACATTGGGGGGGCGCAACCCTTGCCGTTCGTACCAGCCGAGCTGACGCAGATGGGTATTGAGGGCCGCCATCAGGTAGAAGGCCACCCCCACCCCGGCCAGCGACTTGGAGGGAAAATCGCAACCGCGCTGGTTAGGGTTGACGATGGCATCGGCATCAGGCAGCTCCTGACCCGGCAAATGGTGATCGGTAACCAGTACCTGCATACCAGCCGCCTTGGCAGCCGCCACCCCGGCGATGCTGGAGATGCCGTTATCCACCGTGATCAGGAACTCGGCGCCGCGGGCCACCGCCAGCTCGACAATCTCGGGGGTGAGGCCGTAGCCAAACTCGAAGCGGTTGGGCACCAGAAAATCGATGTGGCGACCGCCCATGGCGCGCAGGGCCAGCACACACAGGGCCGAACTGGTGGCACCATCGCAATCGAAGTCGCCGACGATAAGGATCCGTTTCTGGGCGGTCAGGGCATCCGCCAGCAGCGGCACCGCCTGCTCCATGCCATAGAGGCGCTGGGGCGGCAACAGCTGGCTGGCGCTGCGCTCCAGCAGGGCGGGATCCTCTACGCCACGGCTGGCGAAGATTTGGCGAAGCAGGGGATGCAGGGTGGCAGGCAGATGGGAATCATCAACTCGCGGACGACGACGGATTTGCAGGGACATCAATATGATCCAGTATCTTGAGCAGCTGTTCGGGGCTCTGATACCCGCGCACCAGATCCCCGTCGGAGGAGACCCAGGCCGGCAGTACCTTGACCCCCAACCATTGGCTCAGGCCAATATTTTGGATAAGGGTCTCACTACATGCCGTTTGAGGCAAATAGGCTTTTAACGGATCATTTTGCAGCAGGGGATCGCTGCACCAGTCGGCGGCCCGTTCGGCGTGATCAATCACCGGATAGAGTGCCACGCTCACCCCGGATGCCTGCAGGTGTTGCAAGGTGCCGGGGAGCTGACGACGTTTGGCGTCCTGCTCGCCGAGAAACAGCGCGACCCGGTGACGCTCATCACGAGCCTTGAGCACGATGGGGGCATGAGCCACCTGCGCCAGCCCAAGTCGGCGCTGCTCGCGCATACCCGAGATGGTCAGGTTCTTCATGTCGCGGGTCATATCCAGCATGACCCCCTGCACCACATAATCCCCTTTGGCATCGCTGTAGAGCACCCCCTGTGAGGTGCCCAGCATATACAACCCCGCGATCGGGGTCGGTTCAACCAGATAGACGGGGACCCCCAGCCGGGCAGTGATGGTCTGTTTCAAGGCTTGGGTATCCATCCCCGCTCTGGCAGCAAATGTGCACAAAAGCATCATTCCCAGTAGTAAATACTTCACTTGTTTACTCACGTGGTATGAATGAATCGACCCAGCAAACTACAGCAGCACAGCTCATCATTCAACCAGCTACTTACCAAAAAATTAATATCACTTTGTACCAAAAAAATGGTTCCCCCCGATTGCCAAGGACTCATAACGCCCGCAAGCTAGTCAGGACGACAGGAACAACGCGGCTTAGCCTCTGTTTTTCCTGACAAGAGTTCGCCCTTTGGCAAGGGTAATCAACGCGCTATCTTGTTTAATTTCGGAGGAAATAATGAGTCTGATTCAAGAGTTCAAAGCCTTTGCCGCACGCGGCAACGTTATCGATATGGCGGTCGGTATCATCATTGGTGCCGCCTTCGGCAAAATTGTCTCCTCTTTTGTCGGTGACGTGATCATGCCGCCCATCGGCCTGATCCTGGGCGGCGTGGACTTCAGCGACCTGGCGGTCACCCTGAAGGCCGCAGAAGGGACAACACCCGCCGTGGTCATCGCCTATGGCAAGTTCATCCAGACCATCATCGACTTTCTGATCATCTCTTTTGCCATCTTCATGGGACTGAAGGCCATCAACACCCTCAAGAAAAAACAGGAAGAGGAAGCCGCCGCCCCGGCAGGCCCGACCAAGGATCAGGAGCTGCTGACCGAGATCCGTGATCTGCTGAAATCCCAGCAAGGGAAATAAGCGCCATCTCCTGTCGTGTAGAGATAAAAAAACCGCCTGCTGGCGGTTTTTTGTTTTTGGGAGGCCAGCCACTCAAGCTCTGGGGTGGTGCTCACCGTGCAGCGCCTTGAGTCGCTCGTTGGCCACATGGGTGTAGATCTGGGTGGTGGAAAGATCCGCGTGACCCAGCAGCATCTGCACAACCCGCAGGTCAGCGCCATGATTGAGCAGATGGGTGGCAAAGGCGTGGCGCAAGGTATGGGGGGATAGCTCGCCGTTAATCCCGGCCCGCTGCGCGTAAAGCTTGATGCGGTGCCAGAAGGTCTGGCGGGTCATCATACGGGCCTGCTTGGAGGGAAACACCACGTCCGAGCTGGTACCACCGAGCAGCAGGGTGCGCCCCTCCCGATAGTAACGCTCGAGCCAGTGCATCGCCTCCTCGCCCATCGGTACCAGTCGCTCCTTGTTGCCCTTGCCCACCACCCGCACCAAGCCCTGACGCAAACTGACATGCTCGGCAGTGAGTCCCACCAGCTCGGAAACCCGCAAGCCGGTGGCGTAGAGCAGCTCCAGCATTGCCTTGTCCCGCAACTCCAGCGGGTCATCCACCAGCGGCGCACTCAAGAGTGCCTCCACCTCCGTTTCGCTTAAATCGGAGGGGAGTTTTTTCGGCAGCTTGGGCCCCTCCAGCAGCACGGTCGGATCGTCGCGGCGCAGCTTCTCGCGGTTGAGATACTGGTAAAAGCGGCGCAGGGCCGACAGGAAGCGGGCCGTACTGCTAGCCGCAAACTGATGATCGACCCGCCAGGCGAGGTAGTGCTGGATCTCGTCCATCCCCGCCAGCAGCAGCGAGCTCCCCTGCTCGTCGAGCCAGAGGGAGAACTTCTCCAGATCGCTGCGATAGGAGCTGACCGTGTTGTCAGACAATCCCCGCTCCAGCCAGAGGGCGTCGAGGAAGGGTTCAATCAGGGGATGTGGGTCAGGCTTGCTCATGGTGCGCTGCAATCAGGGGATCGATGGCCCATTGTAACGCGCCAACTCCTTGGAAAGACAAGGCACTTTCATTGGAAATATAAGGCACTTTTGCCACCCCCCTTGCCGGGCGGTGAAGGTCGAATGGCAATCTGCTAGACTGGCGCCCTCCCCTTACGTTACCCATCGTGTTGCCAACATGGCGCAGCCCACACGAGCATGCGAGAACGCGCCAAAAGCAAGCGAGAAAGCGCCAACAGAGAGAAGAGCGATGAAGATTGGTCTGTTTTACGGTTCCACCACCTGCTACACCGAGATGGCAGCCGAGAAGATCCGCGCCCTCATCGGCCCCGAGCTGGTGGATATTCACAATATCAAGGATGTCTCCCTGCGCCGGATGGAGGATTACGAGATCCTGATCCTCGGCATCTCCACCTGGGATTTTGGCGAACTGCAGGAGGACTGGGAGTCCCGCTGGGAAGATATCTCCGATCTCCACCTGGAGGGACGCATCGTTGCCCTGTTTGGCCTCGGCGATCAGCTCGGTTATGGCGAATGGTTCCAGGACGCCCTCGGCATGCTGCACGATCAGCTGGTGCCAAAAGGGGTCAAGCTGGTGGGCTACTGGCCCAACGAAGGGTACGAATTCGATGCCTCCAAAGCACTGATCGACGATGGCCGTCACTTCGTCGGGCTGGCCCTCGATGATGCCAACCAATATGACCAGACCGATCCGCGCATCGAGCAGTGGGTCGAGCAGATCCTGAGCGAAATCCACGCCCTGCTCTGATCTTTCCCACGTTTTGGCAAAACGACCCTGAGCGCCTGGCCCTGGCCCTGGCCGCCGGGCGCAGTTATCGCACCGATTTTCTCAATTGGTATCATCGCGTGACGCTATAGCGACTTTTTTGTGCTGGTCTGCAACAATGGACTCGACATCCCATAACAATCAGAGCCGGATGTCGGAAGCAAACGGACAGACCAGAAAAGGATATTCTATGACCCCATTCTCCCTGTTGGCCCCTACCATCGCCCGTGACGTGCTCGATCACGCGCTGGCGCTGGGTGCCGATTTCGCCGAGCTGTTTGTCGAGCGCAAGCGCCGCAGCCAGCTCAGCCTGCTCTCCAGCCAGATAGAGAACATCAGCGGCGGCCTCGATTTCGGCATCGGCGTGCGCCTCTGTTACGGCCACAAGGTGCTCTACGGCTACACCAATCTGGCCAACCGCGACGAACTGCTGCGCATCGTCACCCTGCTGGCGGCCAAAGACCGCCGCGACCCCGTGGTGACCGCCACCGCCTTCGATTTCACCCGCCTGACCGACCGCAACCCGGTGGCCCTGCCCTTGTCGGCAGACAAGCTGCTGGAGCAGAAGATCGCCTATCTGCACGCCATGGATGCGGCGGCCCGCGCCGAGAGCGACAAGGTGAGCCAGTTCTCCGGCAACGTGCTGGGCTGGGAGCAGGAGGTGGAGATCTTCAACAGTGAAGGGTTGCAAGTGGCCGATCGCCGCCACTACAACCGCATCATGGCCCAGACCATCGCCATGGAAGGGAGCGAGCAGAGCGTCGGTTACGAGGCCCCCGGCGCCCTGATGGGGTGGGAGCATGCCGATCGCATCGATCCGCGCGAGCTGGCCCTCACCGCCACCCGTCAGGCACTGGTGAAACTTGGCGCGGCTCCCTGCCCAAGCGGCACCCTGCCGGTCATCATGGAGAACGGCTTTGGCGGCGTCATCTTCCACGAAGCGTGCGGCCACCTGCTGGAGACCACCTCGGTAGCCAAAAAGGCGTCTGTGTTCCACGACAAGATGGGCCAGCTCATCGCCAATCCGGTGGTCAATGCGGTGGATGAAGGCTTGCAGAGCAACGCCTGGGGCTCCATCAACGTCGATGACGAGGGGATGGCGACCCAGCATACCCAGCTCATCAAGGACGGCGTGCTGACCGGTTTTCTGGTGGACAGAATGGGGGCCCTCAAGACGGGCTACGCCCGCACCGGCTCCGGGCGGCGCGAATCCTACAAGTATGCCCCCACCTCGCGCATGCGCAACACCTATATCGAACCGGGCAACCATAGCCTCGACGATATGCTGGCCACGGTAGAGCACGGCATCTATGCCAAGAAGATGGGGGGCGGCTCGGTACAGCCCGGCACCGGTGAATTCAACTTCAATGTGCAGGAGGCCTACCTCATCGAGCACGGCAAAATCACCAGACCGCTCAAATCAGCCACCCTGATCGGTACCGGCCCGCAGGTGCTGAAAGAGATCTCCATGGTGGGCCGCAATCTGGCGCTGGCCGCCGGTATGTGCGGCTCAGTCTCGGGCTCGGTCCCCACTTCGGTGGGCCAGCCGGCGCTGAAAGTGGACAATATTCTGGTGGGAGGGAACGCCTGATGAGCCAACTCGACATGAACCAACTGCTCACCCGCCTGCTGGATAAAGTGGCCGACCTCAGTGCCGAGGCAGACATCATCGCTAATCAGGAGAAGGCCTTCTCCCTCAAGGCAGACAAGGGCGAGCTGGGTGAATACAAGGTCACCAGCAGCCAGCAGCTCGGTATTCGCCTGCTCAAAGAGGGCCGAGTCGGCATCGCCTACTCGGAATCCCTCGATGAGCTGGCGCTGGATGCCATGCTGCAAGATGCGCTCGATGCCAGCCGCTTTGCCAAGGTGGATGCGGATCAGCGCATCTCGGTGGCCAATAGCCGGATCACCACAGATTGCGCCGAGATCAACCAGCCCGATACCACGCCGGTTGAGGAGAAGATCGCCCTGGCCCTGCGCCTCGAATCAGACATGCTGGCCATGCCCGATGTGAGCGGCGCCCCCTACAACAGCTTCTTCGAAGGTGAGAGCCAGCTCTGGCTCGCCAACAGTCAGGGCACCCTCTGCCAGCACGGCGAGTTCAGCGTCGGCTGCTACACCTCGGCGCTGGTGGTACGGGATGGCCGCCAGTCGATGCACTCGCAGGGGCAGTATGGCCGTCGCTTCGACGAGCTGGATAGCCAGGCCCTGATCGAGCAGATCTACGCCATCGCCGATGGCCTGCTGCCCGGTGAAGCGGTGCCGAGCGGCCGCTACAGCGTCATCTTCAGCACCAACTGCTTCGCCAGCCTATTTGGCTGCTTTCAGGGCGTGCTGTCGGGCAAGTGGGCCCAACAAGGGATCAACCCCTGGCGCAGCAAGGTCGGCCAGAGCATAGCGTCACGCTGGCTTACTCTGGAAAGCCGGGTCTATATGCCGGGCGGCATGAACATCAAGGCGTTTGATGGCGAGGGGGCGGCCAGCTCGGATCTGCTGCTGATTGGCGAAGGGGAGCTGAAAACCCTGCTCCACAACAGCACCACCGCCCGCCACTTTGGCGTCGCCAGCAACGGCTCGGCCGCCCGCGGCGCTCGCAGCGCCCTCGATGTGACCGCTCGCCATCTGGTGTTCGGCGCGGGCCCTCACTGTGAAGCGGAGGTGCAGAGCGGTGACTATCTGGAGCTGGTCAAGCTGGACGGCCTGCATTCGGGTGCCGATGCGGTGAGCGGCGACTTCTCCTTTGGCGCGTCAGGGTTCCTCTGTCGCGATGGCGTTCGCCTGCAGCCGGTGCGCGGCATCACAGTAGCAGGCAACTTCTACCGCCTGCTGGGCGAGCTGGAAGCGGTCGGCGATACCCTGCACCACAACGACGGCAAGGGCTTCTACGCCCCGCAGATCCGTTTTGGCGGCCTCTCCGTCGCCGGCAAGTAAACGCCCCGACGAAACCTGCAAGCAAGATAAAGGCGCCTGATGGCGCCTTTTTCTCGTTATCTCGTCCGCCTTGAGGCCTGACTCAGGGCGAGAGCGGCTCGCGATGATACTCGGCGCAGCCGCATTCGGGGCAGGTATCGAGCTGCTGGGGATGCAGCACGGTATGGCGCCAGCCACACTGGTCGCACACCATGACCCCGAGCCCTACCCAGTCACCCGCTTCGTAAACACCCTTGTGCTCCAGCTCGTCGGCCAGCTCGCGCCACTCCACCTGGGCGCGGTCGGTCACATCCGCCAGCCAGGACCAGGCGGTGTCTTTGAGGGCCAGCATAAAGGCAGACTCTTCCACCTGTGCACTATCGTCATGGCGCCCCTCGTCATAGTTGCCCAGATCCCGCTTCACGTACTCGGCAATGAGCGCCAGTTCGTCCTGGGTCAGGTCGCTGGCAGCCTCCAGATAGGCCTGCACCTTGGCAATCATCCGGTTGAGGCGCTCCCCCTGGAACTCTTCAGTCTCTTGCCACTGTTTTTGCAGCTCGGCAATGAAGGCTTCGTACCCTTTTTGACGTTTGTCCATGGCTCTAACTCCTCTACTAAACCCTGATCTGGCCCGGCTTAAGGCCCAAGGGACGCTGGCGGTTGTTGCCGCCGCAGGATATGGGTATTCTATTGCGATTTCCCAGCTGATTTATCTATTCATTTCACAGATCCGGATGTCACCAATGCAAGAGCAATACGTTCCCCAATCAATCGAACCAGCAGTGCAAAAGCACTGGGATGCCAAGAAAACCTTCAAGGCCGTGGAGAAGGTAGACAAGGAGAAGTTCTACTGCCTGTCCATGTTCCCCTATCCGTCTGGTCGACTACACATGGGGCACGTTCGTAACTACACCATAGGTGATGTGATCTCCCGTTATCAACGCCTCAATGGCAAGAACGTGCTGCAACCCATAGGTTGGGATGCATTCGGTCTGCCGGCCGAGAACGCCGCGATCAAAAACAATACCGCGCCGGCGCCCTGGACCTACGAAAACATCGAATACATGAAGAACCAGCTGAAGATGCTGGGTCTGGGTTATGACTGGGATCGTGAAATCGCCACCTGCAAACCGGATTACTACCGTTGGGAGCAGTGGTTCTTCACCAAGCTCTACGAGAAGGGTCTGGTCTACAAGAAGACCTCCTCCGTCAACTGGTGCCCGAACGACATGACCGTACTGGCCAACGAGCAGGTGGTCGACAACTGCTGCTGGCGCTGTGACACCCCGGTGGAGCAGAAAGAGATCCCCCAGTGGTTCATCAAGATCACCGACTACGCCGAAGAGCTGCTCAACGACATCGACAATCTGGAAGGCTGGCCGGAGATGGTCAAGACCATGCAGCGCAACTGGATTGGCCGCTCCGAAGGGGTCAACATCAGCTTCGCCATCGAGGGTCAGGCTGAGCAGCTGGAGGTCTATACCACCCGTCCGGACACCTTCATGGGCGTCACCTATGTCGGTATCGCTGCCGGTCACCCGCTGGCGCTGCAAGCAGCCCAGAACAATCCTGAGCTGGCTGCCTTCATCGAAGAGTGCAAGAACACCAAGGTAGCCGAAGCGGAACTGGCCACCATGGAGAAGAAGGGCATGGCCACCGGCCTCTACGCCATTCACCCGCTGGATGGCCGCAAGGTACCGGTCTGGGTCGCCAACTTCGTGCTGATGAACTATGGCACCGGCGCGGTGATGGCAGTTCCGGCCCACGATCAGCGTGACTTCGAGTTCGCCACCAAATATGGCCTCGACATCAAGGCGGTCATCAAGCCGGTTGATGGCGACGTCGACGTGAGCGAAGCGGCTTACACCGAGAAGGGCGTGCTGTTCAACTCCGGCGAGTTCGACGGTCTCGACTTCCAGGGCGCCTTCGATGCCATCGCCAGCAAGCTGGAAGGGCTCGGCAAGGGCAAGCGCACCGTCAACTACCGTCTGCGTGACTGGGGTGTCTCCCGTCAGCGTTACTGGGGCGCCCCCATCCCGATGCTGACCCTGGCTGACGGTACCGTAGTGCCGACGCCGGAAGAGCAGCTGCCGGTGCTGCTGCCGGAAGATGTGGTGATGGATGGTATCCAGAGCCCGATCAAAGCCGATGCCGAGTGGGCCAAGACCACTTACAACGGTCAGGAAGCGTTCCGCGAGACCGATACCTTCGACACCTTTATGGAGTCCTCTTGGTACTACGCGCGCTACTGCTCCCCGGACTACGACAAGGGCATGCTGGATCCGGCTGCTGCCAACCACTGGCTGCCGGTGGATCAGTACATCGGCGGTATCGAGCACGCCTGTATGCACCTGCTCTACGCCCGCTTCTTCCACAAGCTGCTGCGTGACGCGGGTTTGGTCAACAGCGACGAGCCGTTCAAGCGCCTGCTCTGCCAGGGCATGGTGCTGGCCGACGCCTTCTACTACAAAGACGAGAAGGGTGGCAACGTCTGGGTCAGCCCGACCGACATCAAGGTAGAGCGTGACGAGAAGGGTCGCATCACCAAGGCCATCGACAACGAAGGCCGTGAGGTAATGCACTCCGGCATGACCAAGATGTCCAAGTCCAAGAACAACGGCATCGACCCGCAGCTGATGGTCGAGCGTTACGGCGCCGATACCGTCCGTCTGTTCATGATGTTCGCCTCTCCGGCAGAAATGACGCTGGAGTGGTCCGACTCCGGCGTAGAGGGTGCCCAGCGCTTCCTGCGTCGCCTGTGGCGCGTCACCTTCGAACACGTTTCCGGTGGCGCCGTTGCCGCGCTGGATGTGGCTGCTCTCACCAACGAGCAGAAAGCGGTACGCCGTGAACTGCACAAGACCATCGCCAAGGTGAGCGATGACGTGGGTCGCCGTCAGACCTTCAACACCGCCATCGCCGCCATCATGGAGCTGATGAATAATCTGGCCAAGCTCGGCAACGACGAGCAGGACCGCGCCCTGATGCAGGAAGCGCTGGAAGCCGTGGTAGTCATGCTCTACCCCATCACCCCGCACATCGGCTTCGAGCTGTGGAAGATGCTGGGCAAGGGCAACGACATCGATCACGCAGCCTGGCCGGTGGCCGATGAAGCGGCCATGGTCGAGACCGAGAAGCTGGTGGTGGTACAGATCAACGGCAAGATGCGCGGCAAGCTGACCGTGCCCGCCGAGATCAGCCAGGCCGACGTCGAGAAGCTGGCGATGGCTGATGCCTCGGTACAGAAGTTCACCGACGGTCTGACCGTGCGCAAGGTGATCTATGTACCTGGCAAGCTGCTCAATATTGTCGCTAACTGATCGGTTGCCAACTGATCATTGCCAATCTGTGACAGCAAACGGATGATAACGGCGGGCCCTGCGCCCGCCGCTTTCCCTTAATGCAAAGAGGATTTTCTATGGGCACCATCTTCACCCGCTGGATGGCCATCGTGCTGGCTGGTCTGCTGCTGCAAGGCTGCGGCTTTCACATGCGCGGCAACGGCATCCCGGCCGAGCTGATGACCATGAAGGTCGTGGGCGACAACAAGAGCGACTTCTACCGGATGGTTACCACCCGCCTGAAGGCCTCTGGCGTGACCCTGGCCGACAAGGAGGGCATTCCGGTGCTCACTCTGGGCGGCGTAGGCAGCACCAGTCAGGTCGCCTCGGTCAACGCGCTGGGGACGGACACCGAATATGTGCTGGGCTTTGGTACCCAGTTCACCATCTCGGTACCGGGCAAGCCGACTCAGGTCTTCCCCATCAACTTCAACCGCAGCTTCCTCAACAAGCCGGATGCAGCGCTCGCCTCCTCCCGTGAGCAGGAGCAGCTCAACCGCGAAATGCAGGAGCAGGCGGCCAATCAGGTGATCCGGCAGTTGAGTCAGGTCAGCTTCTGATGCGGATTTACCCGGAACAATTTGGTGACCACCTCAAAGCAGGGCTTCGGCCCTGCTATCTCGTTTTTGGCGACGAGCCCCTGCTGCGACTGGAGGCCATCGACGCCATCCGTCAGATCGCCCGCAAGCAGAGTTTCGATGAGCGCCACACCTTCGTGGTGGAACAGGGGCTGGACTGGAATCAGGTCTACGATGCCTGTCAGGCCATGAGCCTCTTCTCCGCCCGTCAGATCATCGAACTGGAGCTGCCCGCCAAGGTGGACAAGGATCTCGCAGCCCGCATCAGCGAAATCGGCAAACAGCTTCATCCCGACCTGCTGCTGGTGCTGAGTGGCGGTCGCCTCAACCAGACCCAGATGAAGGCGGCCTGGTTCGACAAGCTCTACCAGATTGGCACCTATGTGCCGGTCAACCATCCGGAGCCCAAGTTCTTCCCGCGCTGGATGAGTGCCCGCTTTGCGCGTTTCGGCCTTAAGGCGCTGCCGGATGCCATCAACTTCATGTGCCACTCCTACGAGGGCAACCTGCTGGCCGCCAGTCAGGAGATCGAGAAGCTGACCCTGCTCTCGCCGCCCCAGCCCATCAGCGTCACCTATCTGCAAGAGACCATTATCCGCCACGCCCACTTCACCCCGTTCCAGCTGGTCGATACCCTGCTGGAGGGCAAGGTGAACCGGGCCCAGCGCATTCTGGCAGCTCTGCGGGCCGAAGGCACCGAGCCGGGGATGCTGGCCTGGACCCTCTGCCGCGAGCTGGAGCAGCTGACTGAGCTGTCGCTGGCGATGCGCAACGGCCAGCCGCTGGGTGAACACTTCAGCCGCCTGCGCATCTGGCAGAGCCGCCAGCAGCTCATTCAGCAAGCACTGACCCGCCTGCCATTTGCCAAGTTGCAGCAACTGTGGCAACTGATGGCCCAGCTGGACGATGCCCAACGCCGCTTCGATACCGAACAGGCGTGGCTGATGCTGCAGACCATTGCCCTCGGCTTTCGTGATGGCACCCCGCTGCCGCTGGTGATGGAGAGCAGCCCGTGCTGAAGGCGCCCATTGGCCTGCTGGGAGGCACGTTCGATCCTATCCATATCGGTCATCTTCGCCCGGCCATCGAGGCGCGCGATGCCCTCGGGCTGGCCGAAATGCGGCTGATCCCGAACCATATCCCGCCCCACCGCGCCAATCCGTTCTGCTCCAGCGAACAACGCCTCGCCATGGTCAAACTGGCGGCGGCGGAGAACCACCACTTTGTGGTAGATGAGCGGGAGCTGAGACGGGACAAGCCCTCTTACACCATCGATACCCTGATCGAGCTGCGTCGTGAACTGCCCGATACGCCGCTCTGTTTTCTGATGGGGATGGATTCCCTGCTGAGCCTGCCAAGCTGGTACCGCTGGCAGGAGCTGCTCGACTACGCCCACCTGGTGGTGAGCGTACGGCCGGGCTGGCAACCGGATTATCCGGCCGAGGTCGCGCAGCTGCTGACGCGCCATCACACCACGGATGCCAACGCGCTGCATCTGCGTCTGGCCGGTCATATCTGGCTGGCGGACAACCAGCCCATCGAACTGTCAGCCACCCGACTGCGAACCTTGCTGGATGCGGGACAAGACACCCGCTACCTCTTGCCCGAGTCGGTTGCGCACTATATTGATCAACAGGGGCTCTACCGCGCCAACCGCCGCTAGCCCCTGTCGTAATCCCGCCCCACCCGATGGGAAACGGGAGTGACCATGATATAATCCGCCGCCCTGACGCAAACGCTGCGCGCCGGAATACAGGAGAGACTCATTGCAAGGCCAAGAATTGCATGCCTTTATCATCGACAAGATCGATGACATGAAAGGCCGCGACATCATCACCCTCGATGTACGCGGCAAATCCAGCATTACTGACACCATGATCATCTGTTCCGGCAACTCCAGTCGTCACGTCAGCGCCATTGCCCACCATCTGGCCAGCGAAGCCCGCCACGCGGGTCTCGATCTGCTGAGCGTGGAAGGACAACTGAGCGGTGAATGGGTGCTGGTAGATATGGGCTCGGTGATCGTGCATGTGATGCAGGATGAACATCGTGACTTCTACCAACTGGAAAAGCTGTGGAGCGGTGCCGCTCAAATGAATACGCAATAAGAGCACAAGTGTAACGACCATGAAGATCCAGTTGATTGCGGTGGGCACCAAGATGCCCGCCTGGGTAGAGCATGGCTTCGAAGAGTATCGTCGCCGCTTCCCCAAAGACATGCCGTTTGAACTCGTCGAGATTGGCGCAGGCAAGCGGGGCAAAAATGCCGACATTCCGCGCATCCTGCAGAAGGAAGGGGAAGCCATGCTGGCGGCTGCGGGGCGCTCGCGCATCGTCACCCTCGACATTCCAGGCAAGCCCTGGACCACGGAGCAGCTGGCGACCCAGCTGGAGGCGTGGAAACTCGATGGCCGCGATGTAGCACTGCTGGTAGGCGGGCCGGAAGGCTTGTCCCCCGAGTGCAAGGCTGCTGCCGAACAGAGCTGGTCCCTGTCACCGCTCACCCTGCCCCATCCGCTGGTACGGGTACTGGTGGCCGAGAGCCTCTACCGTGCCTGGAGCATAACGACCAATCACCCTTATCACAGAGAGTGAACCATGCCGCTCCTGCTGTTATTGCCCCCCACAAACCCGAGGTAAAGGCATGCTGAAACAACGCATCGAAATGCGCGATCACAGTGCCGAGGGCAATCTGTTCTTCCGGCGCACCCTGGTAGCCTACATCGGCATCGTCGTGCTGATGCTGGTGCTGCTGGGCAATCTCTATTATCTACAGGTCGAGTCCTACGACACCTACCAGACGCGTTCCAACTCCAACCGCATCCGGGTAGTGCCGGTGGCGCCACCCCGGGGTCTCATCTACGACACCAACGGCGTGCTGCTGGCGGAGAACCGCCCTGTCTACAGTCTGGAAATCGTCCCGGAAGAGACTAGGGATCTTGAAAAAACCGCTGACCAGCTGATCGCCCTGCTGGGGCTGCCGGAAGGCACCAAAGAGAAGTTTCTGACCGAGGTGAAACGCCAACGTCGCTTCAAGCCGGTCCCTCTCTACGAAAAGCTGACCGAATATCAGGTAGCCCTCTTCTCGGTCAATCAGCATAACTACCCGGGCGCCAGCATCGAGGCCTACCTCAAGCGCTACTACCCGTTTGGCGACACCCTGACCCATGCGCTGGGTTATGTGGCCAAGATCAACACCCGCGACGTGGAGCGTCTCGAAAAAGAGGACAAACTCGCCAACTATGCCGCCACCAAGGATATCGGCAAGCAGGGGGTGGAGAAGTATTACGAGGATGAGCTGCACGGGGTGGCGGGTTATCAGGAGGTCGAGGTCAACAACCGCGGCCGGATTGTCCGCACCCTCAAGTTCCAGCCTCCGGTTCCGGGCAAGGATATCTACCTCAATATCGACGTCCGGATGCAGCTCAAGGCCCAGCAACTGCTGGCCGGCCAGCGTGGTGCCATCGTGATGATGAACCCGAAAACCGGTGCCATCCTGGCGCTGGAGTCGAGCCCGAGTTATGACCCCAACCTGTTCGTGACAGGCATATCCAGCGCCAACTACTCGGCACTGCTCAACGATCCGGCGCGGCCACTGGTGAATCGCACCACTCAGGGCATTTATGCCCCTGCCTCCACCGTCAAGCCCATGATGTCCATCATGGGTCTCAACGAGGGGGCCATCACCCCGGGCTACCGCTATTTCGGCGGCCCGAGCTTCTCCATTCCCGGTACCACCAAGAAGTTTCGCGACTGGCGCCGCTGGGGTCATGGCTGGCTCGACGTCTATCGCGCCATCGAGGTCTCGGCAGATACCTACTTCTACGATCTCGCCTATCGAGTCGGCATCGACAAGATCCACAGCTACATGACCAAGTTTGGCTTCGGTCAGTACACCGGGGTCGATCTCTATGAAGAGACCAAGGGTGTCATGCCGTCCCGTGACTGGAAGATGGCCCGTTGGCGCCAGCCCTGGTATCAGGGTGACACCATCTCTGTCGGTATCGGTCAGGGCTACTGGAGCGCCACCCCGCTCCAACTGGCCAAGGCGATCAGCATCCTGACCCAGAATGGTCACGACGTCACCCCGCACCTGCTCAAGAGCACCGCCTCCCAGGCGGGGGTGGTCGATGCCCCCATCAACCCCAATATCGCCCTCAAGCTCAAGAACGACAGCTTCTGGAAAGTGGCGCAGGATGGGATGTGGCGAGTCAACCATGGCAGTGAAGGCAGTGGCCGTCACTCGTTTGCCAAGGCGCCTTACTCCTCAGGCGGCAAATCGGGCACAGCCCAGGTAGTCGGTTTGAAGGAAAATCAGGTTTACAACATCAAGACGGTCAAGGCGGAGCATCGCGATAACGCTTTGTTCGTTGCTTATGCCCCATTCGAGGCACCCAAAGCGGTGGTAGCTCTGGTACTGGAAAACTCCATCGGAGGTGGTGGTGGTCGAGCTGCATCGCCCATTGCACGCCAGATGCTGGATGCCTATCTGCTGCCCCCTGATCCGCAACTGCCACCGGCACCGGAAAAGCCGTCCCAACCCAGTGAGGTCGCCCCCAATGAGTAATTCTGCCCGCCAGCAGAGCATCTGGTACAAGCTGCATATCGACTTGCCCCTGCTGCTCGGTCTGCTGGCCGTGATGACCCTCTCCATGGTGGTGCTCTACTCCGCCTCCGGTCAGGATATGGACTCCATCGTGCGCCAGCTGGTGCGCGGCGGTCTCGCATTTGCCCTGATGATCGGCCTGGCCCAGCTGCCCCCCTCCCTCTACGCCCGCTGGTCGGTGCCGCTATTCGCCGTGGTGGTGCTGATGCTGATTGCGGTAGACGTATTCGGCCACATCGGCAAGGGGGCCCAGCGCTGGCTCGATCTGGGCTTTATGAAGTTCCAGCCCTCCGAGGTGATGAAGCTCTCCATGCCCATCATGGTGGCTGCCTGGCTCAGTCGCCACTCGCTGCCCCCCAAGTTCAGCCATGTGGTGATCGCCCTCATCATGGTGCTGCTGCCCACCCTGCTGATCGCCGCGCAGCCTGACCTTGGCACCTCCATTCTGGTGGCCGCCTCCGGCTTCTTCGTCATCTTCCTGGCGGGGCTCAGCTGGTGGCTGATCGGTTTGGCGGTCCTGCTGATGCTGGCCTTTATGCCGGTGCTCTGGTTCTTCCTGATGCACGACTACCAGCGCCAGCGGGTGCTGATGCTGCTCGACCCGGAGAAAGACCCGCTCGGCCGCGGGTATCACATCATCCAGTCCAAGATTGCCATTGGCTCCGGCGGCGTCTTTGGTAAGGGGTGGTTGCAAGGGACCCAGTCCCAGCTGGAGTTCCTGCCCGAGCGCCATACCGACTTTATTTTCGCTGTATTCAGCGAGGAGTTCGGTCTGGTGGGGGTTGCCCTGCTGCTGGTGCTCTACCTCTACGTCATCAGCCGCTGCCTGTTTATCTCGATGCAGGCCCAGAACAGCTTCGAGCGACTGCTGGGCGGCGCCATCACCCTCACCTTCTTCGTCTATGTGTTCGTCAACATGGGCATGGTGAGCGGCATCTTGCCGGTGGTGGGGGTGCCCCTGCCGCTGGTGAGTTATGGCGGCACCTCCATGGTGACCTTGATGGCCGGATTCGGTATCCTGATGTCCATCCAGACTCATAGAAGACTGCTCGCCTGATGAGACGGGTTGGATTGCTGCTCTCGCTCGCCACCACGATGGCGACCGCCGCCGTGGCGCCGGATCGGTTGGCCCTGCTCGCCGACCAGCAGCAGGTGCCGCTGGCGGAGTTGCAGGCTGCCGTCGCCCGCGCCCAGTTACGGCAGGAGGTGCTCGACACCATCAGCAAGCCGTGGGAAGCCAAACCCTGGCATCGCTACCGGCCGCTGTTCGTTACCCCGGATCGGATCCGTGACGGCCAGCTGTTCTGGCAACAACATGCCGCCACGCTGGCGCGAGCCGAGCAGACCTATCGGGTGCCCGCCTCGCTCATCGTGGCCATCATAGGGGTAGAAACCTTCTATGGTCGCCAGATGGGCCGTCATCCGGTGCTCGATAGCCTCTATACCCTGGGGTTTCACTACCCCGAGCGGGCCGACTTCTTTGCCAAGGAGTTTGCCCAGCTGGTGGTGCTGGCCAAAGAGGAAGGGTGGCAACTCGATGCCCTCAAGGGCTCCTATGCCGGCGCCATGGGGATGGGGCAGTTCATGCCCTCCAGCTACCGCCACTACGCCGTCGACTTTGACGGGGATGGCAAGCGGGATCTGTTTGCCAACCCGGTCGATGCCATCGGCAGCGTGGCCAACTATTTTGCCAGCCACCAGTGGCGCTGGGGCGAATCCGTGGTGGAACCGGCCCAGATCGGGTTGATGGCAGTCGAACCTCTACTCAGGCCTGAGCCCGAGTTAACACAACAGTGGTCAGAACTGGCGGCGGCAGGGATTGAGCTCGCCACGCCGCTGGCCCCACAGACGCCGGTCAAGTTGCTGGCGTTTGCCCAAGCCGATGGACCGGAATACTGGGTCGCACGGCATAACTTTTATGTGATCACCCGTTACAATCGCAGCCCACTCTATGCGATGGCGGTGTATCAACTTAGCCAAGCCATTCAGGAAGCGTATGCATCTTCGTCACAAACTCCTCCCGCTCAGCCTGAGCTTGTTGCTGGCCGCCTGTAGCAGCCAGCCGGAACAGAACGCCCCCGTAGAGCCGCAAGCACCGGTCAGCAAGCCACCCGTTATCGAGATCCCGCAAGCCACCGGCGCCATTCCGCGCCCCGAGCCCCTGAGTGCCAGCGGCAACCGGGACTACTGGATCGGCAAGCAGAAGCACGAGGTGTGGCGCGACATCAAACACTACAGCGAAGAGGGCACCGCCAGCTGGCTGTCGCCGGATCTGGACGGCCAGAAGACCGCCAACGGCGATGTGCTGGACAGCAAGCTGTTCAGTGCCGCCCACCGCAACCTGCCCATCCCGAGCTATGTGAGGGTCACCAATCTGGACAACGGGCTGGAGACCATAGTGCGGGTCAACGATCGCGGTCCATTCAACAGCCCGCGCCTGATCGACCTCTCCTACGCAGCGGCCAAGCAGCTGGAGATGGTCGACAGCGGTGAGGCCCGAGTACGGCTGGAGCTGATCAGCGACACCCCGGATCAGATGGTGATCATGGAGCCGATGAAGCCCATCGAAATGACTCCGACCACTCCGGCTGCGGCCTCCAACACGCTGTCGCAAGATGGCTTCCTGGGTGAACCAACCGCACTGGCGATGGCCACTCCCGCTGCCGAACCCGCTCCCGTCAAGGCGCCCGCGACCACGCCCGCCAAAGCGGCACCTGTCAAGCCAGCTCCCGCCAAGACCGCAGCTCCTGCCAGCAGTGGTGATGGCAAGATGATCCAGGTACTGGCCAGCGGCTCCCGGGATCGGGCCGAGGCGATGGGCAAGGTGATGACCCAGCGTTACGGCGTGCCCTACCGGATCGATGCTCATGGCGCCATTTTCCGGGTGCTGATTGGCCCGGTGGAGGCGGATAAACAAGCCGCACTGCTGGAAAAAGTACGGCAAGGGGGACTGGAACAGGCCTTTATCGTGCCCTGATCCCTCCTCTGACAGCGGCGGTGACCAATCTCCCGGCCCCGCCATCACGTCGCTTTATGGCGTGATGGCAGGGATTGATGGATAAAAAACCAGTCATGATCGCCATGTCGGACTATAACCTGCGGGCGCATCTGGTATAGTTAGGCCCGCATTTTATCCCCATCTGGCTCGCAGGAATTTCAAGATGTCCAAATTTGCCCGTTCAGTTCTTCTGGCCTCACTGATCAGCGTAACCGCTCAGGCCAATACGCCGGTGCCGACACCCACGCCGAACGCCAACCCAGTGGTGGTTCCCGCCGCGCCGGAGATCTCCGCCAAGGCCCATATCCTGATCGACTACTACTCCGGTCAGGTGCTGGCCGAGCAGAACGCCGACGAGCGTCTGCCCCCTGCTAGCCTGACCAAGATGATGACCTCCTACATCGTTGGCGACGAGCTGCACAAGGGGAACATCAAGGGCACCGACATGGTGACCATCAGCCAGAACGCCTGGTCCAAGAACTACTCAGACTCCTCCAAGATGTTTATCGAGGTGGGCAAGCAGGTCTCTGTCGATGACCTGAACAAGGGCATCATCATCCAGTCCGGCAACGATGCCTGCGTCGCCATGGCCGAACATCTGGCCGGCAGTACCGACTCCTTCGCCAGCCTGATGAATGCCTGGGCCGCCAAGCTCGGCATGAAGGACACCCAGTTCAAGAACCCCCACGGTCTGGATGAAGAGGGTCACTACAGTACAGCCCGTGATATGGCCCGCCTGGGTCAGGCACTGATCCATGATCAGCCGGAGGAGTACAAGATCTACTCCCAGAAATCCTTCGTCTTCAACGGTATCACCCAGCACAACCGCAACCGCCTGCTGTGGGATCAATCCCTGCAAGTGGATGGCATCAAGACCGGCCACGTCAGCCAGGTCGGCTATAACCTGGTCTCCTCTGCCACCAACAACGAAGGCATGCGCCTGATCGCCGTGGTACTGGGCGCCAGCAGCGAAGCCTCCCGCGCCGCCGAGAGCAAGAAACTGCTCACCTATGGCTTCCGCTTCTTCCAGAGCCTGACTCCGTACAAGGCAGGCACAGAGCTGGTCACCCAGAAGATCTGGATGGGCGACAAATCTGAAGTGAAACTGGGCGTCGACAAGGATGTCTCCGTGCTGGTCACCCGCGGTCAGGGCAACAACCTGAAGGCTGACTTCCAGCTCGACAGCGAGCTGAAAGCCCCGTTGGCCAAGGGTCAACGCGTTGGTACCGTGTTCCTGAAGCAGGGTGACAAAGAGATCAAGCAGGTACCGCTGGTCGCTCTGGAAGAGGTGCAGGAAGGTGGCTTGATGAGCCGTCTGTGGGACTACCTGGTACTGCTGGTCACCAGCTGGTTCAAGTAATCCGACGCACAATCCTCACCAAACAGCGGCGCCAACAGGCGCCGCTGCTGTCTGCGCCGGACAATGGCAGTGAATAACCCTGTAAACTGCAGGTTCCGCCTTACCCTGATTTGTGGTAAAAAGCAGCACTTCCATCCTTGTCTGACCGCTCCCGGCCTTGATCCCGGAGTGTGCGGCGCCCATATAGGGTTTAGCCGCACCCATACAGACTTGAAATGGCGGCCTCCACGGGCCATCGGCCACTAGCCATCCAAGATGAAGTCATCATGCTGATGACGAAAAAGGTGAGTAAATGAATACCAAGTTTGATGAACTGCTGGAGTTTCCCTGCAAATTCCCGTTCAAGGTACTCGGCATCGCGGATCCTGCGTTGCCGGATATGGTGGTTGAAGTGCTGCAGCAGCATGCTCCGGGCACCTACAGCCCGACCGTCCAGCCCAGCTCCAAGGGCAACTATCACTCGGTTCGCGTGACCGTGACAGCCCAGAGCAAAGAGCACATCGAAGCGATGTACACTGCGCTTGGCAAGATCGAGCTGGTGAAATACGTACTGTAATTTCTCTCTCGCCCCGTTCTGCGGGGCGACTGTTTTTGGCCGCAGCACGCCACGAGGACACCATGTCATCCCAGATCCCCGCTCAGCACAGCCTGATAGTCAGGCAGCTGGGTCGCCGCCCCTACCAGCCGGTATGGGACGCCATGAAAGCCTTCACCGACAACCGCACCAGCGACACCCCGGACGAGTTCTGGGTGGTCGAACATGACCCCGTCTACACCCAGGGCCAGGCCGGCAAGGCCGAACACCTGCTCAATCCGGGCAATATCCCGGTGGTGCAGAGCGATCGCGGCGGTCAGGTGACCTATCACGGCCCGGGCCAGCTGGTACTCTACGTCCTGGTGGATGTCCGCCGCTGCAAATTCTCGGTGCGCGAGCTGGTGACCGCGCTGGAAACAGCCATCATCAACACCCTGGCCAAAAGCAATATCCAGGCCTATGCCAAGGCAGATGCCCCCGGGGTCTATGTGAAAAATGACCTTGGCATGGAGGCCAAACTGGCCTCGCTGGGACTGCGCATCCGCAAGGGTTGCTCGTTCCACGGGCTGGCCCTCAACATCAACATGGACATGACCCCCTTCCTGCACATCAATCCGTGCGGCTATGCGGGCATGGCCATGACCCAGACCAGCGCCCTGGGCGGCCCGCAGAGCGTGGCCGAGGCGCAATCCATTCTGGTGGCCGAACTGGCCAGCCTGATTGGCTATCAGACAATAACAAACACCGAGAGTGAATCATGAGCAAACCCGTTCGTATGGAGCCGGGCGTCAAGCTGCGCGATGGCGACAAGATGGCCCTGATCCCGGTGAAATTCATGCCGGATCCCAACGAAGAAATCCTTCGCAAGCCGGACTGGATGCGGATCAAACTCCCCCCTTCCAGCCAGAAGATCGAACACATCAAGAGCACCTTGCGCAAGAACAAGCTGCACTCGGTCTGTGAAGAGGCTTCCTGCCCCAACCTGGCGGAGTGTTTCAACCACGGCACGGCCACCTTCATGATCATGGGCGCGATCTGCACCCGTCGCTGCCCCTTCTGCGACGTGGCCCACGGCCGCCCGCTGGCACTCGATCCGGAAGAACCGAAGAAGCTGGCGCTCACCATCAAGGAGATGAACCTCAAGTATGTGGTGATCACCTCGGTGGACCGCGACGATCTGCGCGACGGCGGTGCCCAGCACTTCGCCGACTGCATCCGCGAGATCCGCGAGCACAGCCCGCAGACCCGCATCGAGATCCTGACCCCGGACTTCCGTGGCCGGATGGAGCAGGCCCTTGAGGTGTTCCGCGAAACGCCGCCGGACGTCTTCAACCACAACCTGGAAACTGCGCCGCGCATGTATCGCGTCGCTCGCCCGGGTGCCGACTACAAGTGGTCGCTGGAGCTGCTGCGCCGTATCAAGGAGATGCACCCCCATGTACCGACCAAGTCCGGTCTGATGATGGGCCTTGGCGAGACCAACGAAGAGATCGTCGAGGTGCTCAAGGATCTACGCGCTCACGGCGTCAACATGCTGACCCTGGGTCAGTATCTGCAGCCAAGCCGCCACCACCTGCCGGTCAAGCGCTACGTGCCGCCAGCAGAGTTTGACGAGCTGAAAGATGTCGCCATGGAGCTGGGCTTTACCCACGCCGCCTGCGGTCCTTTCGTGCGCTCCTCCTATCACGCGGATCTGCAAGCCAAGGGCGAAGAGGTCAAGTAACCTCGCACGATAGAGCGGCCAGTAACCGCCACCCTCGCAATGAAAAAGAGCGCCTATTGGCGCTCTTTCTGTTGGTGTCACTGACCGTTGCAGCTTGATCTACTCATCAGCCGTGGTCGAAGACCCCCTGCTGATGCCAGCGTTGCAACTGGGCCAGCACCCGGGTCTCTCGCGCCGTCCACTGGGGACAGGGCCCCGCCAGCTGGGTCTTGTTGGTCTGCAGCGCTTCGTCGAGGGCAAACCAGCCGGGCACGAAGCCAAGGCGGATCTCGTAGGGCTGTGGCTGTGGCTCCACCAGTTGATCACCAATCCGGCACAAGTAGTAGAGCGAGCGGATGCAGTAGGCATCGAACCCCAGCTCGCGGGCGGCGCGGTATTCCCGGGTCTCGCCAAGCAGGGTCCCTACTTCCAGCAACTCGGCACCGCACTCCTCCTTCAGCTCGCGGGCCAGCGCCACATGGTGGTTTTCCCCCGCTTCAACGCCGCCGCCAGGAAACATCAGATCACCGTTGACCCGGGAGTGGACCAGCAGCAACTCGTCGCCACGGAGTACTACGGCACGTACCGTAAGGCGTTCCAGGGTATGGCCATCGGTGATCACCTCGCCATGGACAAACGAGAGGGAAAAAGGTGCGGGCCAGCAGCTGGCCGGGGATAGTGCAATCATCAGAGCCTCAGTGCCGATAGCTGCCATGTTTCAGTTGATCGACTATTTCAGCCGCTCGCACGTCGTAGGCATCCTGATCTGTTTTGCTCAGGGTGTGATAAATACCAAAACGCCTGGCAGAGACCTCTGGCGCATCCTGAAAAGACTCACTCACCTTGCCCCACAGATAGGCCAGCCCGTACTGCTTCTGGCCCATATAGAGGGTGCTGAGGGAGGTGAGCAGGCGGCTGTTTATCTTGTCACCTTCCCGATAGAGGGAGAGGCCGTGATGCATGATGGAAATAGCTTTCTCGGGGTCGCTCTTGGCGTAGGCTCCGCCAAGGGCCAGCTGAAGTTCCGGTTCGTCGAGCACCTTGTTACCTTCCAGCGCCATAAACTGCTGACGGGCCAGCTCGTTGGTGTTGTTGGTCCAGTGCCAGAGCAGCAAGTAGGGATCCTGCGAGTTGCGGGTGGCCACATCGAGCTGGGCCAACTGTTCGCCAGCCGCCAGCATCCCCTCCACCCGTGGGCTCTTCTGCTCGCGGGCATTCTTATACTCGATGTTGGTAGAGCGCTCGGCACACTTAAGATAGCGCTCAAGGTTGCGCATCAGCTCGTACTTGCGCCGATCCGTTCCCTCCTCCTTGAGATAGAAGCGGCTGCGGATCACATCGGTACGCTCGTAGCGACACCAGCCATCGTCCACCAGATCCTGACAGAGCTCGGCATGGTTGCTGCAGATATTGTGGATCCGATCGTCATTGCAGCCAGCTACGGCAAGGCCGACTGAAAGCATGATGAAGGTCTGTCGCAGGGGGAAATTGGCCATGATTCACATCTTGTTGGTAACGCGGGTTGGTAACAACTGAAGCCTCTGTCGGCCACCACCGGCTAGCAAACCGGTTACATATCCATTACAATGCGCGCGCCATATAAGGCCGCGATTGCAGAATAATATAACGAAATATAGACCCCTACACTGATCTGCATTCGACGAATTTTCTATTTACACCAACAACGTGAAATAAAGGATCTGGTCAATGACCCACGAGCACTACTTGCAAGCGTGGCAGGAGAGCCAGGAGCTCGCCGAAGCCATGCAGCCCTTGATTGGTCGCCTCTACCGACAACAAGGGGTCGAGATCACCCTCTACGGCCGCCCGCTGCAAAACGCCTCCACCATCGATATCCTCAAGGCCCACCGGGTCGTCCGCCGCCACCAGGGCGCTCCCCTCCCCATCCAGCAAAGCTTCCCCCTGCTTCAGGCCATCGTTGCCCTCAAACCCACCGCCGCCGAGGTAGACCTTGGCAAGCTGGCAGTCGGCTACTGGCAGGATCATCAGGATGAGGCGGGGATCGAGGACTATCTGCAAGCGCGACTGGCACCGGCCCTTGGCCGCAGCCAGATGCCGCAGCCGACCGACGTGGTGCTCTACGGCTTTGGCCGTATCGGCCGCCTGCTGGCCCGCCTGCTGATCGAGCGCACCGGCGCTGCCAATCCGCTGCGCCTGCGCGCCATCGTGGTACGCGGTGGTCGCGACGGGGATCTGGAAAAACGCGCCAGCCTGCTGCGCCGCGACTCGGTGCACGGTCCCTTCAACGGCTCCATCGAGGTGGATGTGGAGCGCAGCGCCATCATCGCCAACGGCACCTTCATTCAGGTGATCTACGCCAATAGCCCGGCTGACATCGACTACACCGCCTACGGCATTCACGATGCGCTGATCGTCGACAACACCGGGGTATGGCGTGACGAGGCAGGCCTCTCCGAACACCTGAAAGCACGCGGTGCCGGCAAGGTGCTGCTGACTGCCCCCGGCAAAGGGGAGATGAAGAACGTGGTGTTCGGGGTCAACCATGAGGTGATAGGCCCGGATGACAGGATCATCTCCGCCGCCTCCTGTACCACCAACGCCATCACCCCGGTGCTCAAGGTAATGCAGGAGCGGTTCGGCATCCGCCACGGCCACGTGGAGACGGTCCACTCCTACACCAACGATCAGAACCTCATCGACAACTACCACAAAGGCGAGCGCCGCGGTCGCAGCGCGGCCCTCAATATGGTGATGACCAGCACCGGCGCCGCCAAGGCGGTGGCCAAGGCGCTGCCCGAGCTCAAGGGCAAGCTGACCGGCAACGCCATCCGGGTACCGACCCCCAACGTCTCGCTGGCGATTATCAATCTGTCGCTGGAGCAGGCCACCGATCGGGAGAGCCTCAACGCCTATCTGCAGCAGATGGCGCTAAGCTCGGCCCTCCATCGCCAGATCGACTTCAGCGCCAGCACCGAGCTGGTCTCCTCCGACATGGTAGGTTCCCGTTATGCGGGCATCGTTGACTCCCAGGCGACCATCGCCGAGGGGGATCACTGCGTGCTCTACGTATGGTATGACAACGAGTTCGGGTACAGTTGTCAGGTAGTGAGGGTGATGGAGCAGATGGCTGGCGTAGTCCGCCAGGATCTACCTGCATAGACCCCGATAGGGTTTACCTGCACAGCCCGCCAGGATCTGCCGGGCTAACCCCGCAGTTTATGGCTCAATAGTTCAAGGAGAGGTCGAATGTCGTTTCAACAGGGTGAGTTTTTGCAAGCAATCAGGCAGATGCCCGCAGAGGTGTACGAGCGGCTCAAGACCGCAGTCGAGCTGGGCAAGTGGCCCGATGGCAAGCCCCTGACCGACGAGCAGAAGGCCACCTCCCTGCAAGCCGTGATGGCCTGGCAGGCGATGCACCTCGACAACCCCGAACATATGAACATCGGCCGTGACGGCGAGATCGTGATGAAGAGCAAGAGCGAGCTCAAGCGTCAGTATCGCGACGAGGAAGAGATAGTCCGGGTCGACCTCCACCACTGAGGCAGGCCACACGTCACTGATCGCGGTAACGAAACGAATGAGGGGAGCCATAATGGCTCCCCTCTTTTTCCACTCTCCCCATGGTGGGGAGGTCAGAAGCTGTTCACGACCTGTAGCGAGAAGACGTCAGCAAGGTGAAGAGCAGCGCAGGAAGCGGAGCGTATAGATATACGTGAGCCTCTGGTTCACAAACACGCGAGCAGCACATGAGCCTTGATCACGGCTTCGCAGTAAGATCGTGGACAGTTTCTCAGGGAGTCAGCTCCCCACGCAGGGACTGCTGCATCAGCTCGCGAATGCGGTGGGATGGCAAGTCTTGGCTCAGCAGGAAGTGCAGCTTGGTGAGTGCAGCTTCAGCGGTCATGTCAAAGCCCGAGATCACCCCAGCCCGCGACAGGGCGTTGCCGGTGGCATAGCCCCCCATATTGACCTTGCCGTGCAGGCACTGGCTCAGGTTGACGATGATGACGCCGCGGGCCGAAGCCTCGGAGAGCAGCGCCAGCATGGCCGGGTTTTGCGGCGCATTGCCGACCCCGAATGACAGCAGGATCAGCGCCTTCACCGGCTGTTGCAGGATGTTGGCGATCACCTCGCTGGAGATCCCCGGATAGAGGGTCACCACGCCGATGGGCTGGGGGGTGATGTCGTGCAGCACCAGCGGCCGCTCGGAGGGCACGCCCAGCTCGCCCGCCTCCAGCGAGATGGCGATCCCGGCATTGAGCAGCGGCGGATAGTTGGGGGAGTCGAAGGCGTGGAAGCCGTCTGCATGCACCTTCTTGCTGCGGTTGCCGCGATAGAGCTGGTTGTTGAAGAACAGCGTCACCTCGTGGATCGGGTAGTTGGCCGCGATATAGAGGGCGTTGAGCAGATTCTGCTGACCGTCGGAGCGCAACTCGGCCAACGGGATCTGGGAGCCGGTGATGATGACCGGCTTGTGCAGATCTTCCAGCATGAAAGAGAGCGCCGAGGCGGTAAACGACATGGTGTCGGTGCCATGCAGGATCACGAAACCATCGTATTTCTCGTAGTTGTCGCGAATATCCTCGGCGATACGCTGCCAATCCGCCGGGGTCATGTCGGAGGAGTCGATGAGGGGCGCATATTCGTGGATATGGTAATCCGGCATCTCGGGGCGGTGGAACTCGGGCATCCGCGCCAGACAGTCTTCCATAAAGCCCGCCATCGGCACGTAGCCGTGATCGGAACGCTGCATCCCAATGGTGCCGCCTGTGTAGGCAATGTAGATAGACTTCTTCACACCCTCTCCTCTTGATGAAGTGAACACCGCCGGAATATGAACCATGTCGGGGTGAACCACAATGTCAACACCCGCCAGCGCCTCTGCGTGCAGCGGAAACCGGCGAATTATAGAGACTGGCGCCCCAAATGACAGCCGTTCCATGCACCCTTTTCGGCTTTTCTGCCCTCTACCTACATAGTGTTAAATGTCACAATAAACCACTAAAACGAGCATTAATACGACAAAGATGGAATTAAACGATGCTTTTTGCTACAATCCGCCGGATTTTACTAAAATCTCATCTGGATGCCTGAGCATTTCAGGCCCGCACAAGCCCCATCTTTCCTGGGGCGGGGAGATGTTTCCCCTTCTTTGCTGGCACATAAGCCACACTGTTTTCATCCCGGCTGAATCTGTAAGTCTTTTGCTATGAAAGACACAGCCAATCAACATGGGAGTACTGAATGTTACAACTTGATTCCTACGCAACGCTGGTCGCTGCCACTCTGGTATTGCTGCTTGGCCGGGTGTTGGTTACCCGAGTCGGGCTGCTGCGTACCTTCAACATCCCCAAACCGGTAGCCGGCGGCCTGGTGGTCGCGCTGGTACTGCTGCTGCTGCGCTCCACCCTGCAGATGGAGCTGCAATTTGATACCAGCCTGCAAACCCCGCTGATGCTGGCCTTCTTCGCCTCCATCGGTCTCTCCGCCGATCTCGCCAGCCTGAAACGCGGCGGCAAGGCGGTGGTTACCTTCCTGATGGTGGTCACCGGCCTGCTGCTGGTACAAAACAGTCTGGGCGTCGGTCTGGCGACCCTGCTCGGTCTGGATCCCCACATGGGGCTGCTGGCCGGCTCCATCACCCTCTCCGGCGGCCACGGCACCGGTGCGGCCTGGAGTGCCACCTTCTCCGAGAAATACGGGGTGCAATCCGCCGCTGAGCTCGCCATCGCCTGTGCCACCTTCGGTCTGGTGCTGGGCGGCCTGATCGGTGGTCCCGTCGCTCGCTATCTGGTGAAGAAAGTGCAGGTGCCCGGTGAGGAGCACAATCAGGATGAGGCCCCCCAGGGCTTCGAAATGCCGGATATGGAGCGCCCCCTCACCACTTTCAGCGTTATCGAAACGCTGGCGCTGATCGCCATCAGCCTCAAGGGCGGCGAGCTGCTCTCCGCCTCGCTCAAAGGGGGCGCCTTCGAGCTGCCGATCTTTGTCTGCGTGCTGTTTGTCGGCGTGCTGCTGCGCAACGTCCTGACCCTGCTGAACTGGCATGAGGTGAGCGATCGAGAAGTCTCCCTGCTGGGCAACGTCAGCCTGTCGCTGTTCCTCGCCATGGCACTGATGAGCCTGAAACTGTGGGATCTGGCCAGCCTGGCGCTGCCCATCTTCATCCTGCTGGCCGCCCAGACCGTGGCGATGGCGCTCTACGCCATCTTCGTCACCTTCCGGGTCATGGGCAAAAATTACGATGCGGCCGTGCTGGCGGCAGGTCACTGCGGCTTTGGCTTGGGGGCCACCCCGACAGCCATCGCCAACATGCAGGCCATTACCCAGCGCTTCGGTCCCTCCCACCTGGCGTTTCTGGTGGTGCCCATGGTGGGCGCCTTCTTTATCGACATCATCAACGCCATGGTGATCAAGCTGTTTATGGCGATGCCATTCCTGTAATTCCCTTTCCGTCAGACGTATATGATCAGAGCCCACCTTTCGGTGGGCTCTTTGTTTGTTCTCTACTCGCCAACTGACGCAGGCAGAGCCGGGGCTCGTATCCGCCATCAAGGTGACCCGCGAGCAACCCGGACTACCCGGAATCCCCACATCCCGCACTCCCCCGAACAACAAAAAGCCCCGCACTCGACAGAGGGCGGGGCTTGTTTATCTCAGCCGGAACAGGCCGTGAGTTGCACCTTACAGGATAAAGGTCGACACCTGCTGGTTAAGGTCAGCAGCACGCCCTTTAAGGCTGTGGGCCTGATCCAGATCGCGCATGGCAGCGGCGGTGATCTCGTCACTCACATCCTTGATGGCGGTGGTGTTCTGGGTGATCTCGCCGGTCACCTGGGTCTGCTCCTCGGCGGCAGTGGCGATCTGGCCCGCCATGTCGGAGATGAGGGAGATGGCACTGGTGATCTCTTCCAGCGCGCGCACCGCCTGATCGGCATCCTGCACGCTGTTGTCCGCCAGCCCCTGACTGGTCTGCATCAGGCTCACCGCACGGGCAGTGGTCTGTTGCAGGGTCTCGATGGTGGACTGGATCTGCTGGGTGGAGTCCTGAGTACGGCGCGACAGCACCCGCACCTCATCAGCCACCACCGCAAAACCACGACCCTGCTCACCGGCGCGGGCCGCTTCAATGGCTGCGTTCAGCGCCAGCAGGTTGGTCTGCTCGGCAATGCCCTGAATGGTGGAGAGGATGCTGGTGATCGCCTGCGCGTGGCGGCTCAGCTCGCCGATCACCTCGGTCGCCTGCCCCACCTCTTCGGCCAGACCATTGATGGACTGGCGGGTCTTGTTGACCAGCATCTTGCCCTGCTCACTGCTCTGGGCAGATTGCTGGGCAGCAGCGGCGGTGTTCTCGGCGTTGCCGGCGATCTCCATGGTGGCGCTCGCCATCTCGGTGACTGCCGTGGCGACCATAGTCACCTCCTGCTGCTGACGCTGCAGTTCGTCCACCGCGGCCTGGTTGGTCACCAGACTGCGCTCGGCATCGGCGTTCAACTCGTTGGCCAGCTGGCGGATATTGCCGATCAGCTGATGCTGGCTGCCGACGAAACGGTTGAAGCTGTTGGCCAGTTGGCCCACTTCGTCGTTGGCGTCGATCTTGATGCGCTGGGTCAGATCGCCGTTACCATCGGCAATGCGGGCCAACGCCTGGGAGACCTTGGTGAGCGGGCCAAGCAGCATGCTGACCAGCCAGGAGATAGCGAGGATACTACCCACCAGCACCAGCAGCGCCATGCCCAGCTGGGTCATCAGCAGGGAGGAGAGCGGCGCTTCCAGCGCGGCCTTGTCCAGCACCAGCACCAGTTCCCAGTCTGTGTCGGGAATATCAGCCGCCCACAGCAGCTTGTCGCGACCTTCGCTGTCGAAGTAGGCCGGAACCAGATCCTTGCTCGACTTGCTCTGCTCAATCAGCGCATTGGTCAGATCGTTGTCGATCTCGCTGGCCGGTTTCATCGCCTTGGCGGCATCCTTGTAGGCGATGATGGTGCCATCCTTGTGCATCATGATGGCGAAACCATCGGCAGGCAGTTGCATCTTGGTCACGTCTTCCACCAGCGAGGCGATGGAGAGGTCACCACCGACGACCCCGCCAGAAACCGGCTGGGCCAGGGTCACCACCATGATGTTGTAAGCCACATCGAGATAGGGTTTGGTGACAATCAGGCCACCTTTGCTCATCGCCTCCTGATACCAGCCGCGGGAGCGCGGGTCGTAGCCATCGCGGTTGATGGAAGGATCGGAGTCATTCATCTTGCCGCTGCTCTCACCGAAATAGGTGAGCTGGAAACGGCCGGAAACTTGTGCCTGTTGCAAGGCATTGAGGGGTTCGGCACCGGCTTTGTTGCCGAGCGCCTGGATCACGTCGCGACGGGCGGCGAGCCAGTCGCTGACACGCTCGGCCTGCTGGGTACCCAGCCGTTGCAACTGCTCCTGGCTGCCTTGCAGCAACAGGGACTTCTGGCTGCTATAGCTCTGCCAGGAGAGCAACAAAATCACCAACGAAAGGGCGATCACCACTGACAACAGTATCTTCTGCTTGAGTGACAGGTTTTTCATCATGTGTTCTTCTTATTGAGGTGAGGAGCGGGTTTTTCCCTAAATTGCACAACACTACACGTAGTCATTAGCGACCCGAATGGCCAAAACTGAACCTGAAAATGGGTCGGCGGGCGATATTTTCTACCGAGGTGGAGAAAAGTGCACCAGAAATTGACGGCATGAGCCGCACAAGCCAAGGCAACCCT
Organism: Aeromonas sp. 602200; assembly: GCF_049173895.1. Taxonomy (NCBI): domain Bacteria; kingdom Pseudomonadati; phylum Pseudomonadota; class Gammaproteobacteria; order Aeromonadales; family Aeromonadaceae; genus Aeromonas; species Aeromonas sp. 602200. The sequence goes on along the minus strand of NZ_JAAKSL010000004.1, from coordinate 84,188 downwards.
GTTTATTCCTTCCACAATTGGCTAGAATATCCCGTTTTTAAATCACATCGACCCTGAGAGTTTTCACGATGTTCGAAGTTAATCCCGTATTAAATAAACTTAAGGAGCTGTCTGAGCGGACCGAGCTTCTTAGGGGGTACCTTTGACTATGACGCCAAGAAAGAGCGTCTAGAAGAGGTCAACGCCGAGCTGGAACAGCCGGACGTATGGAATGAACCCGAGCGCGCACAGGCGCTGGGCAAAGAGCGCGTAGCGCTGGAAAACGTGGTCGGCACCATCGACACCCTGACCCAGGGCGTGGATGACGTCGAGATGCTGGTGAGCCTGGCCGTGGAAGGGGAAGACGAAGAGACCTTCAACGAAGCCATCGCCGAATCCGAACAGCTGGAAGCCAAGCTGGTGGATCTCGAGTTCCGCCGCATGTTCTCCGGTCAGCACGACGGCTCCGACTGCTATATCGACATCCAGTCCGGCTCCGGTGGTACCGAAGCACAGGATTGGGCCAACATGGTACTGCGCATGTACCTGCGCTGGGGCGATGCCCACGGTTACAAGCCCGAGCTGATTGAATGCTCCGAAGGCGACGTGGCCGGTATCAAATCCGCCACCATCAAGTTCACCGGCGAATATGCGTTCGGCTGGCTGCGTACCGAAACCGGCGTACACCGTCTGGTTCGCAAGTCTCCGTTCGATTCCGGTGGCCGCCGTCACACCTCCTTCTGTTCTGTGTTCGTCTACCCCGAGATCGACGACGATATCGATATCGAGATCAACCCGGCGGATCTGCGGATCGACGTCTACCGTGCCTCCGGTGCCGGCGGTCAGCACGTTAACCGAACCGAATCCGCGGTGCGTATTACCCACGTACCGACCGGTGTCGTGGTACAGTGCCAGAACGACCGTTCCCAGCACAAAAACAAAGACCAGTGTATGAAGCAGCTGAAAGCCAAGCTCTACGAGCTGGAAATTCAGAAGCAGAACGCTGAGAAACAAGCCCTGGAAGAGACCAAGTCTGATATCGGTTGGGGCAGCCAGATCCGTTCCTATGTGCTGGATGACTCCCGTATCAAGGATCTGCGCACCGGCGTCGAAACCCGTAATACCCAATCGGTGCTCGACGGTGACTTGGACAAGTTTATCGAAGCCAGCCTGAAATCAGGTCTGTAAACAAGCAGGAATCACCATGTCTGAACAAACCATCACTCCGGAAGTCGACCAAACTCTCGAACTCAACAACGAGATGACCGAGCGTCGTTCCAAGCTGGCCGCCCTGCGCGCCCAGGGTAATCCTTTCCCCAACGACTTCCGTCGCGACAGCCTCTCTGGCGATCTGCACGCAGAGTTCGACGACAAAAGCGCCGAGGAGCTGACGAGCCTGGGTAAACGGGTGAAGATTGCCGGTCGCATCATGACCCGCCGGATCATGGGCAAGGCTTCTTTCGCCACCCTGCAGGACATGGCCGGCAAGATCCAGGTCTACGTCACCCGTGACGACCTGCCGGAAGGTTTCTACAACGAGCAGTTCAAGAAGTGGGATCTGGGCGACATCGTGGGTGTCGAAGGTACCCTGTTCAAGACCCAGACCGGTGAGCTCTCCGTTCACGTTTCCGATATCCGCCTGCTGACCAAGGCACTGCGTCCGCTGCCCGAGAAGCACAAAGGCCTGACCGACCAGGAAGCTCGCTGCCGCCAGCGCTACCTGGATCTGATCGCCAACGAAGAGTCCCGCAAGACCTTCATGATCCGCACCCAGGTGGTTGCCGGTATCCGCAAGTTCTTCAACGAAAAGCGCTTCATGGAAGTGGAAACCCCGATGATGCAAGTCATTCCGGGTGGTGCCTCCGCGCGTCCGTTCGTCACTCACCACAATGCGCTGGACATCGACATGTACCTGCGTATCGCTCCGGAGCTCTATCTGAAGCGTCTGGTAGTCGGTGGCTTCGAGCGTGTCTACGAGATCAACCGCAACTTCCGTAACGAAGGTATCTCGGTTCGTCACAACCCCGAGTTCACCATGATCGAGTTCTACATGGCCTACGCCGACTACATCGATCTGATGGACCTGACCGAAGAGCTGCTGCGCACCCTGGCGCAGGACATCCTGGGCGACACCAAGATCCGTTACGCCAAAGAGGGCGAAGAGGGCCTGACCATCGATTTCGGTCAGCCGTTCCAGCGCCTCACCATGGTCGAGTCCATCCTGAAGTTCAACCCGGATGTGACCCTGGATGATCTGGCTACCCTCGAGAGCGCCAAGGCCGTTGCCAAGCGTCTGCACATCGAGCTGATGAAGGGGTGGGAGCTGGGCCACGTGATCACCGCGATCTTCGAAGAGACCGTGGAGCACATGCTGCTGCAACCAACCTTTATCACCGAGTACCCGGCAGCCGTTTCTCCGCTGGCTCGTCGCAACGACGTGAACCCGGATGTAACCGACCGCTTCGAATTCTTCATCGGTGGCCGCGAGCTGGCCAACGGCTTCTCCGAGCTGAACGATGCAGAAGACCAGGCCAAGCGCTTCCAGGATCAGGTTGATCAGAAAGAAGCTGGCGACGACGAAGCCATGTTCTACGACGCCGACTTCGTCACCGCGCTGGAACACGGCCTGCCGCCGACTGCCGGTCAGGGTATCGGTATCGACCGTCTGGTGATGCTGTTCACCAACAGCCACACCATCCGTGACGTCATTCTGTTCCCGGCCCTGCGTCCGCAGAAGTAAGGTTCATGCCCGCCGGGATCCATCCCGAGCGCGATAGCTTGAAAACGCCCCGCAACAGCGGGGCGTTTTTCTATCTCCTTTACCGCAAAATCACTTTCAAAATTCAATAATGGAATAAAGAAGATATTTTTATTCTTTGTTGTTAGCCAACACGCCCTTTAATCTGGCCAAAAATCAGACCATGGAAGACGCGTGTGATGCAATTGAAGGATTCCCCATTCAACCTCTCCCCCCTCTCTGACGAGCAGCAACGTCAGCTGGGTCAGGTACTCTCGACCCTCAATACCCAGCAACTGGCCTGGGTGAGCGGATATCTCTACGGCCTCTCCCAGACCGGTCAGCAGAGCGTTGTAGCCAGCGCCGCCGTGGCTGCGCCCAGTGGCAGCCTGACCATTCTCTACGGCTCCCAGACCGGCAATGCCAAAGGTGTCGCTACTGCCATCAAGGCGCAGGCCGAAGCCCGTGGTCTACCGGCCACCCTCGCGTCGATGGCCGACTACAAACCCAAGCAGCTCAAGAAAGAGAGCCATCTGCTGGTGGTAGTGAGCACTTACGGGGAGGGTGAACCGCCGGAGAGCGCCGTCGATCTGTTCGAGCAGCTTAAAAAAGGCAAGATTGGCAAACTGGACGGCCTCAAGTTCGCGGTACTGGGGCTGGGTGACAGCTCCTACGAATTTTTCTGCCAGACCGGCAAAGATTTTGACAACTTCCTCGCCACCGCTGGGGCCGAGCGGATTTATGAGCTCGCCAGCCTCGATGTGGATTATCAGGATGCAGCCAAGAGCTGGAGCGAACAGGCACTCAATGCCATTGCAGCGACGCTCTCTATCGGTGCTGCCAGCAGCGTAGCCAGCGCGGTGCAGCAGGCGGTTGGCCACAGCCAATACAGCAAGGAGAATCCCTTCCCTGCCCGCCTGTCGGTCAATCAGAAGATCACCGGCCGAGATTCCACCAAGGATATCCGCCATATCGAGATCAATCTGGCCGACTCCGGCATCACCTATCAGCCGGGTGATGCCCTCGGCGTCTGGTTCGACAACGATGCAGAACTGGTTAATGAAGTGCTGGCCCTGGCCGGTCTCTCCGGCGACGAGGCCGCGGCCCACGGCACCTTGCGCGCCGCACTGACCAGTCACTTCGAACTGACCCGGCTGCACGGCGGTTTTATCACAGGACTCGCTGACATATCGGACAACGCGGCGCTGAAAGATCTGGCCGGTGACAAAGCCCAGGTCAATGCACTGGTCGCTTCTGCCCAGGTGGTAGATGTGCTGAAACGCTTCCCGACCGCCCTCACGGCCGAGCAGCTGGTTGGCCTGCTGCGCCCGCTCACTCCGCGCCTCTATTCCATCGCCTCCGCCCAGAGCGAGGTGGAAGAGGAAGTGCACCTGACCGTCGGCGTGGTGCGCTATCCACAGGAAGATGGCACAGTGCGCTCTGGCGCAGCCTCCTCCTATCTGGCGGATCGGCTGGCCGAAGATGCCGAGGTGCGGGTATTCGTCGAGCACAACGACAACTTCCGCCTGCCGTCAAACCCCGACACCCCCGTCATCATGGTGGGCCCGGGTACCGGCATCGCCCCGTTCCGTGCCTTTATGCAGGAGCGGGAAGCCCAAGGTGCCGAGGGCAAGAACTGGCTGTTCTTCGGCAACCCCCACTTTACCCAGGATTTCCTCTATCAGGTGGAGTGGCAGCGTTATGTGAAATCGGGGCTGCTGTCGAAGATCTCCCTGGCCTTCAGCCGGGATCAGGCCAACAAGATTTATGTGCAGGACCGCCTGCGCGAGGCAGGGCTTGAGCTCTATCAGTGGCTGGAAGCAGGTGCTCACTTCTATGTGTGTGGCGACGCCAACCAGATGGCCAAGGATGTGCAGGAGGCCCTGCTGGAAGTGATTGCCGAACACGGCCACAAGAGCCGTGAGGAAGCAGAAGAGTATTTGAGCGAATTGCGTCGTGCCAAACGTTATCAAAGGGATGTCTATTGATGAGCAAACAACCTCTTTCTCACCCAAAAGCGGGACCGGTCGAAGGGCCGCTGGCCGACAACGAGCGCCTCAAGCGCGAGAGCAACTTCCTGCGCGGCACCATAGAGCAAGATCTGCAGGACCCGCTCACCGGCGGCTTCAACGGCGACAACTTTCAGCTGATCCGCTTTCACGGCATGTACCAGCAGGATGACCGCGACATCCGCCCGGAGCGCGCAGCCCAGAAGCTGGAGCCGCTGCACAACGTCATGCTGCGTGCCCGCCTGCCCGGTGGGATCATCACCCCGGCCCAGTGGCAAATCATCGACAAGTTCGCCGAAGAGCACAGCCTCTACGGCAGCATCCGCCTGACCACCCGTCAGACCTTCCAGTTCCACGGGGTATTGAAGCGCGACATCAAGCTGATGCACCAGACCCTCAACAGCACCGGCATCGATTCCATCGCCACCGCAGGCGATGTAAACCGCAACGTGCTCTGCACCAGCAACCCGGTGGAGTCCGAGCTGCATCAGGAAGCCTACGAGTGGGCCAAGAAGATCTCCGAGCACCTGCTGCCCAAGACCCGCGCCTACGTGGAGATCTGGCTGGACGGCGAGAAGCTGGGGGGTGACGAAGAGCCGATCCTGGGTTCCAACTACCTGCCGCGCAAGTTCAAGACCACTGTGGTGATCCCGCCTCACAACGACGTGGATATCCACGCCAACGATCTCAACTTCGTGGCCATTGCCGAGCATGGCAAGCTGGTTGGCTTCAACGTGCTGGTGGGCGGGGGCCTCGCCATGACCCACGGCGACACCAGCACCTACCCGCGCAAGGCGAGCGACTTTGGCTTTATTCCGCTCTCCCACGTGCTGGAGGTGGCGGCCGCCGTGGTCAGCACCCAGCGCGACTGGGGCAACCGGGTCAACCGCAAGAACGCCAAGACCAAGTACACCCTCGAGCGCGTCGGTGTCGAGGCCTTCAAGGCCGAGGTGGAGAGCCGCGCCGGCATCCAGTTCGGGCCGGTTCGTCCCTATGAGTTCACCAGCCGTGGCGATCGCTTTGGTTGGGTCGAGGGGATCGACGGCAAGCATCACCTCACCCTGTTTATCGAAAATGGCCGCCTACTGGACTTCCCGGGCAAGCCGCTCAAGACCGGCATGCTGGAGATCGCCAAGGTGCATCAGGGGGATTTTCGCCTGACCGCCAACCAGAACCTGATCATCGCCGGGGTGCCTGCCAGCGAGAAGGCCCACATCGAGGGGCTGGCGCGCCAGTACGGCCTGCTGGATGACGGAGTAAGCGAGCAGCGCAAGCAGTCCATGGCTTGTGTGGCACTGCCCACCTGCCCGCTGGCGATGGCTGAAGCGGAGCGCATGCTGCCGGCGTTTGTCACCGACATCGAAGGCTTACTGGCCAAACACGGCCTGGCCGATGACGCAATCATCTTCCGGGTCACCGGCTGCCCCAACGGCTGCGGCCGCGCCATGCTGGCGGAGGTGGGACTGGTGGGCAAGGCGCCGGGACGCTACAACCTGCACCTGGGTGGCAACCTCGAGGGAACCCGCATCCCGCGCCTGCACCTGGAGAACATCACCGAGCCGCAGATCCTGGCCGAACTGGATGCCCTGATCGGCCGCTGGGCCAAGGATCGCAACGCGGGCGAGTGCTTCGGCGACTTCGTCATCCGCGCCGGCATCATAGCTCCGGTCATCGACTCCGCGAGGGACTTCTATGCAGCCTGATCAAACCGATACAGAGCGGCTGGCACGCACCGCCGACGGCCGACTCGACCTCGACGCCCTGCTGGCCTTGAGTCGCGAGGAGCAGGTCGAGGCGCTCTCCCCCCTCAACCGGCAGCTGGATGCCATGGGCGCCCCCGAGCGGGTGCGCTGGGCCCTGGCCAACCTGCCGGGGGAGCATGTGCTGTCATCCAGTTTCGGCATTCAGGCGGCGCTGATGCTCCATCTGGTCAGTCGCGAACGGGCCGATGTGCCGGTGGTGCTGACCGATACCGGTTATCTCTTCCCCGAGACCTACCGCTTTATCGACGAGCTGACCGAGCGGCTCGCCCTCAACCTCAAAATCTACCGGGCCGAGCTCAGTCCGGCCTGGCAGGAGGCCCGCTTCGGCCTTCTGTGGGAACAGGGAGTAGAGGGGATCACCCGCTACAACCAGCTCAACAAGGTAGAGCCGATGGACCGCGCCCTGAACGAGCTGGGTGCCCGCACCTGGTTCTCCGGCCTGCGCCGGGAGCAGTCCGGCAGCCGGGGCAAGCTGCCGGTGCTGGCCATCCAGCGCGGCCGCTTCAAGTTCCTGCCGGTGATCGACTGGAGCAACAAGGACGTCTTCTACTACTTCAAGGAGTTCGACCTGCCCTACCACCCGCTGTGGGAGCAGGGCTACCTGTCGGTGGGCGACGTGCACACCACCACCAAGTGGGAGCCCGGTATGAGCGAGGAGCAGACCCGCTTCTTCGGCCTCAAGCGCGAATGCGGTTTGCACGAGGAAAATGGCGAGAACGACGGCTCAGGCATCTAATTCCGTCTTGAAAACCCAACAGAACAACAAGGGCATCCGAAGATGCCCTTGTTGTTATTTGCCCATTAGCATTCGTCCGTCAGCGGCGCTGCCAGGTCTCAAAGCTATAGGGGCACGGGTTCTTCTCATCGGCAGGGTGGCTATCGCACTCAATCCGTTGCCACTGGCCATCGTCAAAAGCGGGGAAGCGGGTATCCCCCTCCACCGCCAGATCGATGCGGGTCAGGTAGAGACAATCCGCGCTCGGCAACATCTCGGCATAGAGATGACCACCACCGATCACCATCAACTCCTCCACCGAGCTGCCTGCCAACAGCGCCAGCGCCGCCTCGACGGAGCCCACCACCTCAATGCCCTCAGCCTGATAGTCGGGATTGCGGCTGATCACCAGATTGCGCCGTCCGGGCAGCGGTCGTCCGATGGATTCGAAGGTCTTGCGCCCCATCAGCACCGGCTTGCCCAAGGTAACTCGCTTGAAGTGGGCTAGATCCGCAGGCAGATGCCAGGGCATCTGATTGTCCAGACCTATCACCCGATCGTGGGCCATGGCGGCAATCATGGAAATCTTCATGGGGTCAACCTCTCGAACCGTCGGTCAGATAATGGGGCGGTTACGGTACACGACCAGAGAGGGGATCGCCAAACCGAAACTGAGGGCACCGACGATAAAGAGCGCCTTGAGGCCGTTCTCCACTGCGCTCTGGATCAACGCCATGGTCACACCGTTGATGTTGAGCTCCACCACCGCGATCATGGTCTTGAAGGCATAACTGCCTGGGATCATCGGAATGATGGAAGCGACGCTGAACACCGGACGCGGCGCCAGCAGACGTCGCGACCAGTAGACACAGACAAAACCGACCGTAGTTGCCGCCGCCAGCGTCGCCCACTCGATGGGCATACCATAGTGGATCAGCAGGGTACGCAGGCTGTGGGCCAGCGCGCCGCCCATGGCGCAATACTTCAGCATTCGCGGTGGCACGTTGAACAGCATGGCAAACCCCACCGCCGGGATGGAGGACCAGAAGGCATCCTTGGCCAGTAGCCAGAGCAAATCCATCATACTTTCCACCCCCAGATCCCGGTGACCGACATGGCCAAAATGATACCTATGGCGGCACTGATGGTCAGCAGGGTCGCAGTCCCCCAGCGGGCCAAGCCCATGTTGAAGTAGCCCTTCACCATGTCGGAGACCGCATTGATCAGCGGAAAGCCCGGCACCAGCAACAGCACGCTGGCCGCCATGGCGAGATAGGGCTGGTCACCCCAGTTGAAGAAGGTGGCGCTGGAGGAGAGCAAGGTGGCGATAAAGCCGGTTACAGCAAAGTTGATGAGCGGACTGTGATGATGGCGGGCCATCAGCTGGCGCACCCGCATCGCGACGGCAGACGAGAAGCAGGTCACCAGGAAGATGGGCCAATCACCACCAAACAGCAGACTAAAGGCTCCACAGGAGAGCCCTACCATGGGCACCACCAGCCAGGGGTGATAATGGAAGGGGACAATGGCCTCGAGTCGCTGGCGCACTTCCCGTGCGCCGATCAGCTCTTTCTCCGCCATGATGCAGATCCGCTGGATTTCGCACACCACCTGCATGTTGATGCCATGTTCACGCACCCGCCGGGTAGTGGTGACACAGCTGCCCTGATAGAGACTGGTGAGCACAATGGCGCTCGACGAGATAGCCATTTCGACACTCTCCAACCCCAGCGCCATCCCCAGTCGCACCGTGGTCTGTTCGATGATCCGGCTCTCCGCCCCGAACTGGGCCAACAACTGACCCACCTTGACGATAATGCGGGTGATCTCTGTCTGTTGCTCCCGCGACAACACCCGTCTTGGTGTGATACTTCTCATAATCCCTTCGAGTCGTAGCAATAAAAATTTCGGCCATATTAGCCTAACTTTTACCGTTATTCATCCACCTCAATCACAACCTGACTAATAATTTATTACAAGAAGGAGAAAAGAGATTACATCACAAATACATTACGACTAACATTAAAAACCATAACAATCAGGTCGTCAGCAATTCCCTTTATTATGACCTCACCGATTTGGCTGAAATATCAACCAAGGAGTTTCTTGCAGATTATTTACGACGTCGATAGTCCGCCAGACGGATTATTTTACCACTGCCATCGTTTTCAGGCGGAGGCTCTCCCTCTTCTCTGAACTGGATCATTTCGCTGCGCATCAGATAAAAGGATTCCCGCATCATGTTGGCAATCCGGATACAGCTGTCTAGATTGTTTTTAGCCAGCCGACGCTGACCATCAATCTTGAACTGCAATCCGCGCAGACGGCGCTGCTGATCCGGGCTAGCCCGGGCCATCAACTGGTCTATCTGCTGCCTCAGGATCGCATCCAGCCGGGAAGGCTCACTCGCAGCCAACTCCTTCAGGGTGTCAAAATCAGGCAACTCCATATGCCCTCCTTGGCGACTATTGCTGGCTCTACAACTTGAGGAACCAGCCATATAAAACTTTATATACGACCGAGCGGCAAAGAGCTCACCACACCACTCAGGTAATCGTTATTAAAATGGCAACCATGATGAAAATCATCCATTGAAATAACATGCAGAAACAAACTTTTGCTTAAAAAAGAAAGAGCATGCAAAACACTTAGACATTTTAGGCTGCTTTTTTATGTTTTTTATTTCCAATAAAAGTCGGGATAAATTAATTTTGCTTCATTCGACTCTTTATCATCCATAAAATGACCAGTAGCTCCTTCCGACGATTTAACATATCTCACTGATTATGTTATTTTAATTGCCACTTTTATCGGACATTCAAGAGCAGACCATGAGCAAGGCAAAAATCGGTATCGTCACCGTCAGCGATCGCGCCAGCGCGGGCATCTATGAAGACCTCTCCGGCAAGGCCATCATCGACACCCTGAACGCCTATCTGACCTCGGAGTGGGAACCTGTCTATCAGGTGATCCCCGATGAACAGGATCAGATTGAAGCGACCCTGATCCGGCTGGCGGATGAAGAGCAGTGTTGTCTCATCGTCACCACAGGCGGCACCGGCCCGGCCAAGCGGGATGTCACGCCGGAAGCGACCGAAGCGGTGTGTGATCGCATGATGCCGGGCTTTGGCGAGCTGATGCGGGCCGAATCCCTCAAGTTTGTGCCGACCGCCATTCTGTCGCGCCAGACTGCCGGGCTGCGCGACGATACCCTGATCGTCAATCTGCCGGGCAAGCCCAAATCGATCCGCGAGTGTCTGGATGCAGTATTCCCCGCCATCCCCTACTGCATCGATTTGATGGAAGGGCCGTATCTTGAGTGCGATGAAACTGTCATCAAGCCATTTCGGCCGAAAAAATAGCAAAGCCGACCATAAAAAATAATGGCGAGCCACGGCTCGCCATTATTTTTAGCTCATCTGTTCGTGCAGACAAAATGCATCGATTATTTACGGCCGAATACTTTTACGCCCGCTTTGCTGCGCTCTGAATTACCGTACACTTCGATCTTTTTCACACAACGACGCGAACCCAGTGATTTCCACTCGGTCTCTTTATCACTGCTCATCTCCCGATCGAAGCGAATGGTTTTGGTACGATCACCACCATAGGTCACCACCACCCGATCCAGGGTCAAATCACGTTCTGCCTTCACCTTGATATATTTGGTCTGACGGCAAATCACCAAAGGAATTGTCGCACCATGATCACCGGCCCCCAGCAAAATAGTCCGCCCCAGCGTGAACTGATCATCGCCAGCATGGCTGGCTGACGCCACCACCAGCAAGACACCACCCAGCAGGGTGCGCGCGGAAAAACGGGAATTCCAGATAGACATCAGGGACATAACACCTCCAATAAAAAACGGAGTGCAATAATACGGACCGAACCATAACGGAAGCTGTACCCGAACGCGCATTTGCGGCGAAAGAGGGGCGATTGCCTGAGAAAATGGAGGAATTTGCCGGTAAAAATGTGAAGGGCCGCATATTGCGGCCCTGACTGCATATGAGCGCTCAACGCTCCATGATCTGGGTCACATCTTCTTTATTGATCATCACCTCACGCCCTTCATGATCGTAATAGCGATACATACCGGTACTCTCGTCCAGCTTGGGCTTGCTCTCTGTGGTGATCATCTTGCCATCCTTGGTGCTCATGATGTATTGGGAGCTGCATGCTACCAGCCCCAGGGCGCACACCAGGATCATCATCAGTTTTTTCATAGGCGCACTCTTCTCCTTTCACCCTCACCACGAGGGTGTCATATCCAGCCTACTCCAATCCGGCAGGCAGTCGGAAACTTGCACAATAAAGTGAGATCACCATCAAAAATCAGTTACTTGCGACCACCCGGTTTGCCACTGCTACCGGTACCGGAACCACAGCCAAGTGCCAGCCGATCTGCCGCGGCTCTGGCCTGCACCAGACCATAGCCATAGCTGTTGTCCCGTCCGACAGCCCCCAGATCCTGGGCGCTGCTGCGCAGGGTCTGGCGCAGTTGATCATTGCTGCACTCCAGCCGCTGTGACCAGGCCAGGGTGGCGACCCCGACCACATGAGGGGTCGCCATCGAGGTACCGCTGTAGCTGGCGTAACCACTCGGCACGGTCGACAGCACAGCAACACCGGGGGCCGCCAGCTCCACCTGATCGTTGCGTTGCGAGAAATAAGCCAACTGCTTGCTGCCATCGATAGCAGCCACGCTCACCACACTGCTGTAAGAGGCGGGATAGGACTTGCTGGTGTTGCCCGCATTGCCCGCCGCCGCCACACTCAACACATTCTGGCTGTAAGCCTGATTGAACGCCTGCTCTTCCGTCTTGCTGGGCACATTGCCCCCTAGGCTCATGTTGATGACCATGCGAGTAAAGCCACGACTGCTCATCCCCTGCTTGCAGGCATTGAGAGCCCCCACCAGGTTGGAGGTATAGGCCCAGCCGTTGGCGCCAAACACCTTGATGATGTGCAGCGGGACACTCTGATTCGGCAAGACACCGACCACGCCCATGTCGTTCCCCCCAATGGCGGCTATGGTGCCTGCCACGTGGGTGCCGTGACCGTTTTCGTCACTGCTCCAGCTGCCTGTACCTGCGTTGTCACTACCCTGCACCTGCGCCCCATGGGGCAGATCCGGGTGATTGCCGCTATAGCCAGAGTCAATGATGCACACCAGCACCTCTCCGGCCATACCATCGCTCAGTTGTGGCGCCTGTACCATGGGAATGCCATAAGGCAGGGTCTCGGCACTGGCATAACGCTTGGCATCCGGCTCCACCCACAGCACGTTGGGGTTGCGCGCCAGCGCTGTCGCTGCAGCAGCTGGCAACCAGAGCGCCAGCGCATGCTGCTCGGGCAGTTGCAGGGCCAGCTCGCCCCCCATCCCTTTGCTTTGGGCCAGCACAGCGGCCTCCGCCCCCGGCTTGAGTTGCACCAGATAACGAGCCCGTTCGGCAGCCATTACCCCCTGTGCCAGTACGCCTGCCACCAGCAGGCCTGTCCATATCCGTCTCATCAGTCACTCCTTCCATCGACCTGATAGCCACCAGCAAAGTGTAGTGGCAGGCTGGCGCAGGTCCGAGCGGATACAAAAAGGCCGGACATCTGTCCGGCCTCTTCTTTCAAGCGCAAGCGCGCAATCATGACTTGGCGGGCTGGCGCTCACCGGTCACGGTCGGGTTCTTGGGATCGGAACTCCACTCATACCAACCGCCGTCGTAGACGCTGATCCGTTTCCAGTCCATCAGCCAGGCGTAGAAGAAGGCCTCGGAGGCGCGCCAGCCGGTACCGCAGTAGAATGCGGCCTGCTGAGTTGGCTCGATGTTCCACTGGTCCCACATGGCGAGGATCTCGCGGGCCGGCTTCATGGTGCCGTCCGGGTTGTGGAAGTCGCTCATGCTGTTGGCATCCACCCCACCGTGACCCCACTTGGCCCCCGGAATATCGCCCTTCGGCTTGATGTAGCTGTAACCTGAGGTGTTGCCGACAAACTCGTCCCAGGTACGCACGCTGACCAGGGCGCTATCGGGCTTCTTGAGCAGCTCTTTCGCCTGACTTAGCGTGGTGTAGTACTCGGGGTGAGCGGGAATGGCCACGCCAAACTCCTTCACCGGCTCATATTTGTTGGGCAGGCCGGTTTCGGTGCGCAGGTGCTGGATAAACCAGGCATCCAGACCACCGTCCAGCAGGCGCACATCTTCCACCCCCGCATACATCATCAGATGCGCGGCACGGGCAGCCGCCATGGTGTTGCGACCATAGAGGATGACGGTGGTGTCGTGACGGATGCCGTTATCCAGCAGCAGCTTCTTGAGCGCTTCGTCAGAGACCTTGTTCCACAGCGGCTCCTCTTCGAGGCTGTTGGTATCGATATAACCGGCCCCCGGGATGTGGCTGATGAGGTAGGCCTTGGGTGAACCCCAATCCACTTCAAACAGCTTCCAGTCACCCTTGGGCGCCGCGGCAACCGGCTTGCCCTCCTGCAGGTCCGCCAACCAGCGCGGATAGACCAGCTGCTGCCAGCGTGCCAGCGACTCGCGCGGTGCAACTTGCCACCCTTGCAGCTCGAACAGCTGCTTGATCCCCTGCTTGCGCAGCAAACGGGCCACCTCGGCCACTTCGCGGGACGCACCGTAGAGGGCAACCGGACGATCGGCCTTCAGACCCTTGATCTCGAGCGCCTTTGGCCACTCTTCATCGCTGTATTTCCACTCGGCTGAGAGGTTCTCGGCGCCCGCCACATGGCCGCCCTGCTTCTCCCCTTCCATCGGCCACCCCTGATAGAAGTAGCTGGCGCGGGTATCCAGGATGACAGCCTGTTTGGCCTTGGCATCGGCCAGCGAGAGCGGTGGCAACTCCCCTGCCACGGCGGGCAGGGCACACCAGAGCAGTAAGGTCGCCAGCGCGGCCTGCAGGAAGCGAAGATGTCGTTTCATGGTGATTTCTCGATTCATAGTGAACAAGGTTAAAAAATGGAGCGACCCAGCCGCTCGGCCAGCAGCTCCAGCGCCGCCGTGCCCGCCAGCGAGTTGCCGGCTTTGTTGAGCTCGGGCGACCAGACACAGACGCAGAGCTCGCCCGGGATCAGGGCGATGATACCGCCGCCGACCCCCGATTTGCCCGGCATGCCGACCCGATAGGCAAAATCGCCCGCCTCGTCATAGAGGCCGCAGGTGGCGAGCAGGGCGTTGACCTGTTTAGTCGTGCGGGCAGGCAGCAGCGGCACGCTCTCGCCCAGTGGCACACCACGGTTGGCCAGATAGATGAATGCCCGCGCCAGATCGACGCAGCTCATGCGAATGGCACAGGCATTGAAATAGCTTTGCAGCACCTTGTCCACTTCGTTTTCGAAGTTGCCATAGGCCTTCATCAGATAGGCGATGGCGGCGTTGCGGGCAGAGTGCTGATATTCGGAGCGGGCGACCACCTGATCCGCCATGATGGCCGGATTGCCGGAAAGACGGCGCACCAGCTCGAGGGTACGTTGACGCGGCGCAGTGAGGCGGGTCTCAAGCAGATCGCTCACCACCAGCGCCCCGGCATTGATAAAGGGGTTGCGGGGTATCCCCTGCTCGAACTCGAGCTGTACCAGCGAGTTGAAGGGCTGGCCGGAGGGCTCCTTGCCCACCCGGGCCCAGATCTCCTCCTCCTGATAGAGGGTGAGTGCCAAGGTCAAACTCAGGGCCTTGGAGATACTCTGGATGGAGAAGGGTTCAAAAGCGTCACCGGCGGTGAACAGCTCCCCCTCAACGGTACAGACTGCGATACCGAGCCGATCGGCCGGCACCTGAGCCAGTGCCGGAATGTAGTCGGCCACCTTGCCTTGTCCCAGCAACGGGCGCACCTCTTCGAGGATGCTGGCCAGTAATTCGGATGACAACACCATAAGCAATAAGCGATTCCATGACTAAAACAGCGGTGGAGATCCCATCCCCACTGACAAAAATCCCGCCAGCGGCGGGATTTTTCAGTTACCCACAACAAGGCGCCAGATGCGGCAGCCTTGTATCAGGCCGGTTCACCGTACCAGAGGTCGAACAGCTCGGTAACGACCACGGCTTCCATCCCCTTGCCTTCCAGCCAGGATTTGACGGCGGCGCGGTCTTCTTCGGTACATTTGCCCAGTTGCTGGGTGCAGATCATCCCTTCCCAGGCCAGGTGACCGGAGCCGGCAAAAGCCAGTTTACGGGGTTCAACAACCTCATCGATCATCGCATCGACTACCGCATCGATGGTCTCTTCGGCAGTGCCGACCGGGAAGTTGAAACTGATGTCGAAACCCATTTCCTGGAATTCATCGACGCGCAGTTTCTTGCGCAGGCGGCGGCTACGATTGGCCATGATAGCTCCTCAAGTTAGTTGATACGCTAGGTGTGTTGACGTGCCAGCTTAGCTGACACGCTTGAAAATCAGATCCCAAACCCCGTGGCCGAGACGGTGGCCACGTTGCTCAAATTTGGTCAGCGGACGCCAGTCCGGACGAGGCACCCAGTTGCAGGTGGCAGAGGTGTTCTCGTAACCCTCGGCGGCGCTCATCACTTCCAGCATGTGCTCGGCATAGTTTTCCCAGTCGGTCGCCATGTGGAACACGCCACCGATGGCCAGCTTCTGGCGAATATCCTGGGCAAATGCAGGCTGTACGATGCGGCGCTTGTGGTGACGGCTCTTGTGCCAGGGATCCGGGAAGAAGAGCTGCAGGCAGGAGAGTGAGCCGTTCGGGATCATGTGCTCCAGCACCTCGACCGCATCGTGGCAGATCACCTTCAGATTGGTGACGCCCGCTTCCTGAGCGGTGCCCAGACAGGCACCCACGCCCGGGGAGTGCACTTCAATGCCGATGAAGTTCTTCTCGGGGGCATTCTTGGCCATCTCCACCAGAGAGGCGCCCATGCCAAAGCCGATCTCCAGCACCACAGGTGCTTCACGGCCAAACAGTGCGACCAGATCGAGCTGCTTTGGCTCGAAATCGATGCCCATGACCGGCCAGAGCTCTTCCAGGGCCTTCTCCTGCCCTTTGGTCAGGCGGCCTTCGCGACGGACAAAGCTGCGGATCTTGCGCATGAACTTGCCGTCTTCGTTAAATACATCTTGGGTCACAGGCATAATGGTCTCGTTATTTCATCAATCCGGGTAATACATCTTGTGTCCGATCCCGAGCGGGACCGCTCGCGGCTCGGCATTTCATCGACCCGCGAAAACAGGGGAGCGAATTATCCCAAGATAGGCCCAAGGCGCAAGTGTTTCGCGAAACAAATCCCTCATCTCTCTCCATTTCATTGACAACAGTTGACAAATGCCGACCCGTTCACAGAATCGGTCACGCGTCGAGTACATGCTGCCTGCGCAAATAAAACCATACACAACAAAGGATTGCAGTATGAAATACAGAGCATTGGCGTTTGCCATCACCACTTTGCTTGCGGGATGCGACACATCAACAAATGACTCACAAACCCCTGCTGCCGCCGAGCAGGCCTATGAGTATCTGGTGCAGTTGAGCTCAACCGCAGAAGGGATTGGCGCGCGCCCCACGGGGACAGAGGCAGAAACTCGTGCCGCGGCATGGATCCAGGACCATCTGACCGGTTGGGGCTACGATGTGCAACGCCAACCCTTCACCTACACCAAAAGCGGCGCCAGTAAAAACTCCCAAAACCTGATCGCTGAGCTCAAGGGCACAAGTGACAAGGTGATCCTGATCGGCGCCCACTACGACAGTACGGGCGACAAGAAAGGTTCTGAAGGAGCCACCGACAACGGCGCTGGCGTCGCAGCCCTGCTGGCAGTGGCTGAGGCGCTTAAAGGACAAACCTTGCCCTACACGGTTCGCTTTGCATTCTTCGGGGCGGAGGAGAACGGTCTCAACGGCTCCAAAGCCTATGCCGCCAGCCTCGACAGCAGCGCCGTCGCCAAGCTGCTGGCGATGGTGAACTACGACACCATCGCCGGGGGCGACATCGTCTACGTCCACTCAGCCCACTCGGACGTCGCCGAATACAACTGCACAGATCCGAGCCGCTACAGCTTCGATCCCAAGGTGCGGGATCGCCTGCTTACCCTCTCCAAACAGACTGCGACCCCGTTTGCCATTCATCCCAGCTACAGCGGTTATCCGGAAGGGGAGACTGGCAGCTGGTCAGATCACGCTCCCTTTGCCTGCCTGGGGGTGCCGATCGCCTACGTTGAAGCGACCAACTTCACCATCAACGGCGCTGATGGCTATGACGGCTACTCCCAAAGCACCAATCCAGCGCTGTGGGACTGCTATGACGCCACCACCAAGAGCGCCTGCGATCGTGACAGCGAAACCCAGTGGGGAAAAATCTGGCACACCCAGTACGACCGCCTCGACAAGATGGCGGAACTATTCCCTGGCAGAGTAGAAAGCCAACTTGGCGCCAACACCGACCTGATGATCCGCTTCCTCAAGGAACCGGGTTTGTAAGGTCAGTTGCTTGTCCACAAAACAAGATCGCCCTAACTCATTTCAATTCATGGGAGCCACACGGGCAGGTAAAATTCGGGCAGGTGCCAAACCTGCCCTTTTTTGGCGATTTTTGTGACAATCATTGCCTCATTTCTGAAATCTGATACAAACGGATAACCTGGCGGTCGAATGGAGCGACCGCCCATATGCCGAGAGAATTGTCTATGCAGCCGTTTTTTGCCCAGCGCTTCGAGAAGGTTGAACCTTCCTTTATCCGTGAAATCCTCAAAGTTGCCGCCAATCCGGAGATCATCTCCTTCGCCGGTGGCCTGCCCAATCCCCACCTGTTTCCGGTCAAGGCGATCGATCAGGCCTGTCAGGATGTGCTACGCGAGCAAGGGGCTGCCGCCCTGCAATATGCGGCGACCGAAGGCTTCGCCCCGCTGCGCCAATATATTGCCGACCGCTATCTGACCCGCCACGGCATGCAGGTCAATCCGGACAACATCCTCATCACCAGCGGCTCCCAGCAGGCGCTGGATCTGCTGGGCAAGGTGCTGATCGACGAGGGTCAGGATCTCATCATCGAAGAGCCGGGTTACCTTGGCGCCATTCAGGCTTTCTCTGTCTATCAACCCACCTTCAAGCCGATCACCCTTGAAGAAGAGGGTCTGGATCTGGCGGCGCTGGATGCGCTGCTGGCAAGCGGATCCAATGCCAAGCTGCTCTACGGCGTGCCCAACTTCCAGAACCCGAGCGGTGTCTCCTACAACCGTGCCAACCGCGAGGCACTGGCCGAGCGACTGGTGCGCCACGAGCTGTTGATGGTGGAAGATGATCCCTACGGCGAGCTGCGCTTCGAAGGGGAGCATCTGCCCCCCATTGCCAAGCTGGCACCAAACAATACCGTGCTGCTCGGCTCGTTTTCCAAAACCGTGGTGCCCGCCTTCCGTCTGGGCTGGATGCTGGTGCCGGAGTGGCTACGCAAGAAGGTGACCATCGCCAAGCAGGCCACCGATCTGCACAGCAACGCCTTCAGCCAGCAGGTGCTGCACCGCTTCCTGACCGACAACTCCCTCGACGCTCACTTGGAGAAAATCAAAGAGGTCTATGGCCGCCAGCGTGCCGCCATGGAGGCTGCGCTGGCCCGTCACTGCCCGCCCGGCGTCAGCTACACCCGACCGGAAGGGGGCATGTTCCTCTGGCTGACTCTGCCAGCCCACATCAGCGCCATGGCCCTGTTTGATGAGGCGATCAAGGAGAAGGTAGCCTTCGTGCCCGGCGCCCCCTTCTATGTACGCCCCGAAATCAAGAACACCCTGCGCCTGAGCTTCTCCTGCGTCGATGAGGCGACCATCGAGGAGGGGGTCAAGCGGCTGGCACGCGCCCTCCAGCGGATGCTCTGAACGCCCAAGCCAAACCGTATTAACAAAAAACCAGCGAGCGCTCGCTGGTTTTTTTTATGCTCCCCATTCACCCGTTCAGCCAAACAGGGTCTTGCAAAACTGCTTCATCGGAATGGGGCGGCCGTAGCGATATCCTTGCAGATAGTCAACGTGGCGAGCCCGCAGGTAGTCCGCCTGCGACTGCTTCTCGACCCCCTCCGCGATCAGGATCAATTCAAGTCGCTTCGCCAGATCAATCACGTTTTCAACGATATGGCTGGAGAGTGCATCCGTACCGATCATCTCTACAAAGCTCCGGTCAATCTTGATTGCATCGACCTGAAACTGCTGCAGATAGGTCAGACTGGAGTGACCGGTGCCAAAGTCATCGATAGCGATCAACACGCCCAGTTTGCGCAACTCGGCAAACATCCGGGCGGTTGTCTCATCAGCCACCAGCAGCTCCCGCTCCGTCAGCTCCAACCCCAAATCAACGGGATTGTCCTTAAACGCGTCGAGAAAGGCCTTGCAGTCAGCCAACAGGTCGAGATCCTGGAAGTGCTTGGCGCTGATATTGAAGCAAAAATGAAACTTTGCCGGCAGCTTGCGGGCATAAGGGGAGAAGTGGTCACGCACCTCGGCCATCAACAGGCTGGTCATGGGCACGATCAGGCCGCTATCTTCCGCCAGCGGGATAAAGCGATCCGGCGAGATCATCCCCTGCTTGGGATGCTGCCAGCGCATCAGCACCTCACAGCCACGCCACTGCTCATCCTCACCGGAGACCACCGGCTGCAGGTAGGGGATAAACTCCTCCTCGATCAACGCCCGCTTGAGCTCCTCCGCTGGTGAGCTGCTACGCCCCATCAGCCTGAAGGTGCCGAATCCAATCAGCAGCGCCAGCAGTGGAGAGAGGATCAAGGTATCTCTGGAGTAGCGCCATGCGTGGCTCAAGTAATCATGCACCGTGATCCGGGTGACGACCTGATAGGGGAAATCGGCCGAAGCGAGGGCAATATAACCCTCTTCTGCCGGAGAGGGCGCCGCCCCGAACTGACCTGAGCCAAACAGTGCCCTCTGCCCCACCACCAGAGCCATCGGGGAGTTCTTGCTGGAGATCTCCAGGGTATTGCGCAGGTAGTAGCCATCCACACCGATCAGCACACTCCCCTTGTCCGTTTCGTGGCGCAGCACGATCAGGGGGCGATCCGGTGTGACCTCATTGCCTGGCAGCAGTTGCAGCCTGCCATCCACATAACTGTCAGGGTTGAAGGGGCCATCGTAGTCACCATAGAGCGAGGTGCAATAGATACGATTTCCTATAGTCAGATTGGCAGAGCGGACATCAGGCACAGTGGCCACCTGTTCGCGCAGCAGTTGTGCCGCCTCCTTGCAGGGGTGACCAAGCATCCCCTCCACATTGATGGCCGCTTGCCGGGCATGGCCGATGGAGCGATCAAACATCATCCGGGCATGCTGCAAGCGTGAATCGGAATCATGCTCTATCTCGGTCACTGTCTGCCAGATAACGGCAACAACCCCCAGCAGCAGGATCCCGCCCCCCATCAGTAGTGCCACCAGAATCCTCGAGTAAAGCTGGCGAAGTTTCAAACGACGAAATGGCATGGCGGCCTCTTTGATGCTCGGATGGTGGGTGACAGCCCCGGTGGACAGGCGAAAGGGTTGCCATAATAGCGATTGAACAACAAATGTCCACCCGACAAAAATCAATCAATTCAAACTATTGTTCAACAATATGTCGCAAGAAGAGGATAGAGTTAACATCAGTCGAATGAACAAAACGTGTCAAACTCGTCCACTTGTTGAAGGAGGACGACGCCATTAGAGTAGAGCAAACGGCAGCAGGAGCGTGCAACGATGAAGATTCTGATTACCGGAGGAACCGGCTTTATCGGCCGCAAGCTGGTTGCCCATCTCAAGGTCAATCACGAGGTCGTGGTATTGAGCAGGCAGGGGAGCCGCGCCTACTCCCTGCTCGGTCACGATATCAAGGTATTGGATAACCTTGACCGGCTCGATGACCTCAATGACGTGGACGCAGTGATCAATCTGGCGGGTGAACCCATCGCCGCCGGACGCTGGAGCGAGTCGCGCAAACAGCTGCTCTGCGATAGCCGCTGGCTACTGACCGAGCAACTGGTAGATCTCATCAAGCTATCCAGCACGCCGCCCAAGGTGCTGATCAACGCCTCCGCCATAGGCTGGTATGGCAGACAGGGCACCGAAACCCTCGACGAGCAGTGCCGCTCTCCCAACGACGAGTTTACCCACCAGCTCTGCCAGCAGTGGGAAACCCTGGCGCAGGAGGCACAAAGCCGCCAAACCCGGGTCTGTATCGTGCGGATCGGGCTGGTGCTTGGCATGGATGGCGGCGCCCTGCCCAAAATGCTCCCCCCCTACCGACTCGGACTCGGCGGCCCTATGGGGTCAGGCAGCCAGATGATGAGCTGGATCCATGTGCAGGATCTGGTACGCGCCATGCTGTTCCTGCTGGAGCACGAAGAGTGCAGCGGCATCTTCAACGGCACTGCGCCCCATCCGGTCAGCAACCGGGAGTTCAGCCAGACCCTTGCCACCACGCTGCACCGTCCACACCTCTTCTTCGTCCCTGCGCCGCTGTTGCAACTGGTGATGGGGGAGGCGGCAGATCTGCTGCTGACCGGACAAAAGGTGATACCAGCACGGCTGCAACAGGCCGGTTTTCACTTCAGCTATCCCGAGCTGTCGAGCGCCCTCACCAATCTGCTGAGCGAGCCCCGCTAAGTCACACCCGCTCGCTGCATCTACTCGTCAGCACCTCACATAGCAAGCAGCCCGGCCAATGGCCGGGCTGCTTGTTTATTGTGGCTGCGCTATTGCACTCTGTGGCATCGGCTCGCGCCGGCAGGATTACAACAGTCCCTGACCCAGCCCCCGCAGCCGATCGCTCAGGGTGCCAGCCAGCAGCTGGCGCTGCATCCCCTGCCCCGCCAGCGTCACCAGCAGCGCCCCCAACGTTGGCAGGCCAAGCCAGATGGCCCAGTGGAACTGCCACTGCCCCTCGAACCACCACCACTGCAGGCCAAAGGAGCAGAGCTCCACCACCATGGCGGCACAGAGCCCCGCCAGCGCACCACTGGCCACCAGCTCCCAACGCAGCATCTTTTTCAGCAGTTCGCTGCTGGCCCCCAGGGTGCGCATAAGCAGCAGTTCTCGCCGACGCTGGGCCATGCTGGCCTGGGTCTGGGTCAGCAGCACCAGCAGTGCGGCCACTGTCACCAGCCCCAGCATCAGCGCCAGCGCCCGGCTCACCTGCTCCGATACCTGAGTGAGCCGCGCAATCAGGTCATCCACATCGATAAGACTCACCGTGGGGTGGCGGCGGATCAACTCCACCTCGGCAGAGCGCCCCGCCTCGGGCAATCGGTAACTACCAAGCCAGGTACGGGAGAAGGGTGCCAGCAGATCCTCGGAGAAGATCATGTAGAAGTTGGGGCGCATGTTGTCCCACTTGATGCTGCGCAAACTGGTGACCCTGGCGCCAAAGCTGCGCCCCTCGATGGTAAAGGCGAGCATGTCCCCCAGTTTGATATCGAGCCGCTTGGCCAGCTCGTTATCCACCGACACCTCGCCGGGCCCGGCAAGCCATTTCCCGGCCACCAGCTTATTGTCGATTGGCAGGGTCGCCGTGGTAGTGAAGTTAAGCTCCCGATCGACCCCTTCACGACCACTACTCGCTCCCTCGCCCACCGCCTCACCGGCGATATGAGTCAGCCGGCCACGCACCATGGGATAGAAATCGGAAGTGGTGGCCCCGGCTGCCGCCAGTTCGCTCAGGATCCCCTCCCGCTCGTTCTCGGCCACATTGACCAGAAAACGGTTGGGCGCATCGACGGGAAGACGAGCCGAAAACTCATCCAGCAGATCGACCCGGGCCGCCCAGAGCAAGCCAAACAGCATCAGCGCCAGCGCAAAGCCCGCCAGCTGAAACAGGCCGCTGCTGCGCTCGCGCGACAGGTGGGCCAGCGCCAGCCGCAAGGCATGAGGTCCGCTCACTTTCGTCCCCAGCCGCAACATCAGGGCTGCCAGCAGGGCCAACAGCCCCATCAGCAAGCCCATGCCCCCCACCAGCCCCAGCGCCAGCCGCACATCGGCGGTAAAGCCCCAGACCAGCGCAAACAGCCCGAACAGGCCGACCGGCAGGGCCAGCCAGGGGGGAATACCCGCCTCCAGCTCCCGGCGCAATACCCGCAGCGGCGGCACCTTCAGCAGACGCAAGAAGGGCACAAAAGCGAGCAGCAGGGTGATAAAGAGCGCCACCGCCACCCCCAGCGCAAAGGGACGCCAGGATGGGGGCGGCAGATCCGGCGGCAACAGGTCCCCCAGCAGTTGCAAGGTGATCCACTGCATGACGGTGCCCGCTACCAGACCCAGCAGCGCACCGATCAGCGTCAGCGACAGCAGCAGGGTTCCCATCAGTTGCCAGAGCGAGCGACGTGATGCCCCCAGCGTCTTGAGCAGCGCCACCATATTGGTCTGGCGCTCGGCAAAGTGGCGCACCGCAATCCCCATCGCCAACGCCCCCAGCAACACCCCGCTTAGCGAGGCAAGCCGGAAGAAACGCTCGGCATTGGCCAGCGAGCGACCCACTTGGGATTCGCTGTCATCCGGTTTGATCCACTTCTGTCCGGCCTGCAATTGCGGCAACAACCATTGCTCGTAACGGGCCAGCGATTCCCGCGGCCCCTTGAACAGATAGCGCCACTGCTGGCGGCTGCCGGGGAGCAGAGCACCGGTCGCCTCGATATCGGCACTGTGGATCAGCGCACGCGGCGCCAGCAGGAAGGGGCTGAAGCCCTGATCCGGCTCCTCGCCAAGCAGGCCTGCCACCTTGAGCACCGTATTGCCCACCTCCAGCTCATCCCCCGTTTTGGCCTTGAGCAGCTGCATCACCCGGGCGGAGAGCCAGATCTCGCCGGGAGCCGGGGCGCGGGCAGGTTCCAGAGTGAGCTTGCCGTAGAAGGGAAAACCATCGGGCACGGCCCGAATGGAGGCAAGCTGCAGCGCATCACCGTGAAACAGCATGCTGTTGAAGCTGACGGTGGTCTGCACCGCCAAGCCATCCTGCTTCGCTCGGGCCAGCCAGCCATCCGGCAGGGCGGCCGCGGTGCGCAGCACCCGATCAGCCCCGATAAAGTCGCGGCCCGACGCCTTGAGTCCGGCATCGAGCCGATCCGCCACCAATGCCACACTCAAGACACACGCCACGCTCAGGGCCAGCGCCAGCACAAACCAGCGCAGCTCGCCACTGAAACCTTCCCGGCGCAGCAGTCGCCATCCCAATCGCCACTGCATCATCCCTTGCATCTCCCGCCTGACCCGCAGCTCACCCCGTTACACCACATCATGGGCCACCTCGCGCTCCAGTCTGCCCGCCGTCATGACCACTTGCCGCTGGCAGCGTTCGGCCAGCTGATGATCATGGGTTACCACCACTAGCGTGGTGCCGTGCTTGCGATTGAGTTCAAACAGCAGCTCGATCACCTTCTCGCCGGTCTTGCTGTCGAGGTTGCCGGTCGGCTCGTCCGCCAGCAGCAGACTGGGGCGGGTCATAAAGGCACGAGCGATGGCCACCCGCTGCTGCTCACCGCCTGAGAGCCGTGGCGGCAGATGATGCAACCGCTCGCCAAGCCCGACCGCGGCCAGCAGCTCGCGGGCTCTTGGTTCGCAATCCCGCTCGCCGCGCAGCTCGGCGGGCAGCATCACATTCTCCAGCGCCGTCATGGTCGGGAGCAGCAGGAACGACTGGAACACAAAGCCGATCTGCTCGGCGCGCAATCGGGCCCGCCCCTCCTCATCCAGCTCGCCAAGGGATTTGCCGAGGATCTCGATATCTCCCTGACTCGGCAGATCGAGCCCGGCCAGCAGCCCCAGCAGGGTGGACTTGCCGGAGCCGGAGGCACCGACCAGAGCCACCGTCTCGCCACTATTGACTTGCAGATCGATCCCTTCAAGGATGGTGAGGCTTTCCTGGCCGAGGCGAACCGATTTGCCGAGGCCCTTGACGACAATAATGGGGGTTGAACTCATGCTCTGTATCCTTTGTTCCAATCCCTTGATGACAATCCATAGCGGGAGTTGAATTGATGGTGCGTATTCTATTTGCCTTGTTTGTTGGCCTCGGCAGCCTGCTCTCGTCGGCTCAGGCCCAGACCCTGCTGGTGCTGGGTGACAGTCTGAGCGCCGGCTATCAAATGCAGGCTGAGCAGAGCTGGCCTGCCCTGCTCAACCAGAAATGGCAGGAGGAGGGGGGCAAACACACCCTGCTCAATGCCAGCATCAGCGGTGAAACGACCCAGGGGGCGCTGGCCCGTCTGCCCGCTCTGCTGAAGGAGCACAAGCCGGACTGGCTGCTGATCGAACTGGGGGGCAACGATGGCCTGCGCGGCTTCGCACCGACCATTACCCGCCAAAATCTGGCCAGCATGATCGCGCTCGCCAAGGAGCAGCAGACCCGTGTGGTGTTGACCCAAATCCAGCTGCCCCGCAACTACGGTGCCCGCTATCTGCGCCAGTTCGAACAGATCTTTCCCGAGTTGGCCCAGGCTAACGATCTGCCCCTGCTGCCCTTCTTCATGGATGATATTGCGCTGCGCCCTGAACTTATGATGAACGATGGTATTCATCCCACCCCTGCGGCCCAGCCCAAGATCCGCGACAAGGTAGCCGGTTTTATTGAGCCCCTTATGGAGCCATAAGAAACATCTCCCCCTGTTTAACTCAGCAGCAGGCTGTTCATCAGGGCCCGCAGTTTGAGCGGTTTGACCGGTTTGCTGATGTAGCCATACCCCCGCTCGCGGATCTGCGCCTGCAGCTCGCTCTTGCGATCGGCGCTGATGATGATGCCTCCCAGCTCGTCGCCACACACTCGTTGCAGGGCAGCGAGCGCCTCCAACCCGGTCTTGCCGTCGTCGAGGTGGTAGTCAGAGAGCACCAGTCTCGGCACAAACCCTTGTGCCACCAGCTCCTCGGCTTCGGCCAGATCGACGGCGCAGCGCACCTCGCAGCCCCAACGGCCGAGCAGGGTGCTCATGGCGGTCAGAATGTCCCGCTCGTTGTCGATACAGAGCACGGCTACCCCCTCCAGCTGGCTGTCACGCACCACCGGCGCCGCCAGCTGATGGGCCGTGACCGGCCGGGTCGCCAGATTGAGGGTCACCGCAAAGACCGATCCCTTGCCCGGCCAGCTCTGCAATGTGAGCTGATGACCGAGCACCTGCGAGATGCCGCGGGCGATGGCAAGCCCCAGACCCAGCCCCTGCTCCTTGGCGGTACGGGAGTGATCGAGACGGGAGAACTCGTCAAAAATAGCCTCCTGCTTGTCCTGCGGGATGCCGGGGCCGTTGTCCCACACCTCGATGCGGATCTTCTCCCCCATCCGGCGACAACCGAGCAGCACCCGGCCCCCCGGGTTGTAGCGAAACGCATTGGTGAGGAAGTTCTGCAGCACCCGACGCAGCAGCCGCACATCGCTGTGTACCGCGTGCTTGCTCTCCACCACCGAGAAGTGGATCCCCCCCGCCTGCGCCAACACGCCAAACTCAGCCTTGAGGTTGTCGAGCAGATCGCGCAGGGCAAAGTCGAGCTTCTTGGCTTTGAACTTGCCCGCTTCGAGCCGCGAGATATCGAGCAGATCGGTGATGAGATCCTCGGTCGCCCCCAGCGCATCGTCAATATGGCGGGCGATGCGCGCCTGCTCGCCAGCATCGGGCAACATCTCCAGCAGGGAGGAGGTAAACAGCTTGGCGGCATTGAGGGGCTGGGTCAGATCGTGGCTGACCGCCGCCAGAAAACGGCTCTTGGATTGATTGGCCCGCTCCACCTGCTGGTTCACCAGCAGCAGTTGGCGGTTGAGTTCGGAGAGCTCACGGGTGCGCTCGGCCACCCGCGCCTCCAGATGTTCGTTCGCTTCGCGCAACACCCGCTCCGCATCGCGAAACGGAGTGATGTCGGTAAAGGTCATGACGAAACCACCGGCGGGCATGGGGTTGCCCTGCATCTCGATCACCCGCCCGTCCGGGCGCTCCCGCGCCGAGATATGGGCGCTGCCGCGTTTCATAAAGGCGACGCGCCGCGCCACGTGATCCTCGATATCGCCGGGGCCACAGAGCCCCTGCTGGGCGTTGTAGCGGATGATCTCCTCGATGGGACGCCCTGCCTGAATAAGCCCCGGCGGATAGTGGAACAGCTCGATGTAACGGCGGTTCCAGGCCACCAGCCGAAGCTCCCTGTCCACCACCGAGATCCCCTGCCCGATATGCTCGATCGCCCCCTGCAGCAGGCCGCGGTTGAAACGAAACACGTCGGAGGCCTCATCGACTATGGTGGCGATCTCCTCGAGCTGCATGTTGCGCCCCTGCAGGGCAGAGGCGAGCACCAGCCGTGCCGACGAGGTGCCAAACACCCCCGCCAGCAGCCGCTCGGTGTGGGCAATCAGCTCGGCCGAGGCCTGCATCTGGGGCGCCAGGGTGCCGCCGCGCTCACCGGCGAAGCGACCAAAGGCGCGTTTGACCCGGCTTGAGCCGACAAAGCGGGCCGCCAGCATCTCCAGCTCCTTGACCGAGACCCGCGCCTGATAGAGGGCGGCGGTATCGCGGCTCGGCTTGCCGACAAAGTTGGCAGCCTGCAGCCGCTCGCTCACCGCAGCGCGCGATAGCAAGGAACCGGCCACATAGCCGAGCAGGTTGAAGAGCAGGCTCAGGAAGATGCACCAAGCCCCGAGACTCAGCTCGCGAAACGCGGGCCAGTCCGGCGGCGCCAGCAGCTCGGCCAAGGGCGAGCCCGCCAGCAGCCCGCTCTCCACCAGCAGGGTGACGAACCAGAGGCTCACCCCGAGACTCAACCCAAGATAGACCCCCTTGCGATTGCCATGACGCCAGTAGAGGCCGAGCAGCAGGGCCGGCGCAAACTGGGCCACCGCGCCAAAGGAGAGATAGCCGATGCGCGACAAGCTGGTGAGATCGCCGAGCCAGAGGTAGAGCCCCCAGGCCGCCAGCAAGATCAGCAGGATGGCGCCACGGCGCACCTGCAACAGCAGCCGTACCAGCCGCTCATCGCGCCCCTGCCGCCAGAAGCGGCGCAGCAGCACCGGCAGCACCAGATCATTGCTCACCATGATCGCCAGTGCGATGGTGCAGACGATCACCATACCGGTGGCCGCCGAGGTGCCGCCGAGAAACGCCAGCATCGCCATGCCATCGAACCCGAGGGCCATCGGCAAACTGATCACATAGGTGTCGGAGGCCATGTCGGCCCCCACCCACTGCTTGCCCGCCAGCGCCAGCGGCCAGATAAAGAGCCCCATCACAAACAGGTAGAGCGGGAAGATCCAGCGCGCCCAGTGCAGATCCTGCCCCTGATTGTTCTCCACCACAGTCACATGAAACTGGCGCGGCAGGCAGATGACGGCGCACATCGCCAGCACCGTATAGATGGCAAGCTCCAGCAGGTTGCCGGGGCTCACCGCCACCACCTGCGCAAAGAAGTCGCGGGTCACCTGCTCGTGAGCCTCGCCCGGTTTGCTCAGGATCAGCCAGAGGGCGAAGCCCCCCACCGCGATAAAGGCCAGCAATTTGACGACTGACTCGAAAGCGATGGCCACCACCATCCCCCTGTGGTGCTCGGTGGCATCGAGATGGCGGGTACCGAACAGGATGCTGAACAGCGCCAGCAGCAGAGTGACCCCGAGCGCCAGCTCGCTGGTATTGCTGGTCGGGCTGATGCCGCCGCTGTTGACCATCAGCAGATCCAGCCCGGTGACGATGGCTTTGAGCTGCAACACCAGATAGGGGAGGATCCCCATGATGGCGATGAGGGCGATCACCATGGCGAGCCGCTGGGATTTGCCGTAACGGGCGGCAATAAAGTCGGCGATGGAGGTGATGTGCTCGCGCTTGGCCACCAGAATAAGGCGAGCCAGCAGCCGCCAGCCAAACAGAAAGACCAGCATGGGGCCGAGGTAGATGGGCACTGGCGACCAGGGGGATTCACTCGCCTGACCCACGGTGCCGAAGAAGGTCCAGGAGGTGCAGTAGACTGCCAGCGACAGGCTGTAGAGCAGCGGTTGTCCCTTGAGACGGTGCCGTTTGTGCTTGTCTGCCACGAAGGCGATCAGAAACAGCAGCCCCAGATAGGTGAGCGACAATCCGATCAGCAGCCATCCCTGGTGCATCGATAACTCCTTGTCCATGTTGAGTTTTTGTATACAGCCTCGCCAGTCTAGAGAGGCTGCAGCCAAAAGTCATCCCCTTCGGACAGATTGAAATTATCGTTTTTCAATAAGTTTAGCCTTGACTCTATATCGCAAAACGATAAACACTAGCATCTGTTTATTGATAAACAATAATTTCATGCGCGCACGCTCCATCTTTTTTTTTCTCTTTCAAGCAAGAGGTGAAACGATGAAACACCATACGCTCGGACACATCAGCGACCTGATCGAATGGTGCCTGCTGCTGACCCTGCTGACAGCACCGTTCATGGCCCTAATCTTTCTGTCACATTCCATCTGGAGATAAACGATGAAACACAACAAGCTCGAACGAATGAGCAGCCTGATCGAGTGGGTTCTGCTATTTGCACTGGTGGCCACCCCACTTATGACCGTCATGGGAGCCTGGTCACACCTGTTGGGTGGCAACGACTATCTGCATCAGGAGCTGGTCGATGCCCTGGCAGTGAATGACGGTTCCACACTCAGTAATGTCCCACTGAACATGCCCTCACCAGTAGTGACCACTACGGCCCCCTCGATTGCCGACTACCCCCTCAATGTGGGTACCCGCCTTCTGGCGACCTTGGTCATGCTGCTGCCTGATGTAGTTTTCATGCTCATCCTGTGGCAACTGCTCCAGCTGTTTCGTGGCTATCGATGCGCCATGCTGTTCACCTTCGACCAGATCCGTCGTTACAAAATGATCGGACTGCTGCTGTGTGCCAGTTTCATCGCCGAGATCATCACCACGCCACTGCTGGATATAGCGCTCACTCTGCAAGGCCCTGAACTGCACGGCACCATCAATATCAGCTCCTCAAACTTTCAGTTGCTGCTGGCCGGATTGATCGTCTCGGCGCTGGCACTGGTCATGCGCGAGGCCAAACTGCTGGCCGATGAACAGCAACTGACGGTGTGAGGAACATATGCCCATTATCATCCGCCTCGATGCCCTGCTGGCCGAGCGCAAAATGACCGCCCGCGAGCTGGCCCAGCGCATCGACATCACCGAGGCCAATCTCTCGATCCTCAAGAATGGCCACGCCAAGGCGGTGCGCTTCTCCACTCTGGAGGCCATCTGCCGTGAACTCAATTGCCAGCCCGGCGATCTGCTGGGCTACGAGCAGGAGCACTAACCCCTTATGAGTCGTCATATCACCCTGTTTGCCCTGTGGCTGCTGCCGCTGTGGGCCTGCGCTGGCAATGACGCGAGCGGCCCCCGCTATCTTATCGAGCGGGGCGCCAGCGCCAATGTGCTGCAAGTGCGCCTCACCATGCAGGGCAAGCCCCCTTTTACCCTGCTCCCCGCTCGTCAGTTGCCGGGCAGTGCCACGCCGGTTTCCCCCGCGCTGGTCTGCCTTGCAGACAACCAGCCGGTTGCCCTCAACCAGCCCTTCTCCTGCAAAGAGGTTGGCTGGCAGATCACGCTCACACCGGCTCCGACAGTGGGTGCGGATGCCTCGGCCCAACAGTCGCTTCTGTTCGCTCCCAACCAGTGGCTATTGACCGAATGGGGTAACTTTGTGCGCCAGCAGGGGAGTCGCCAAGGGAAGGTGTGTCTGCCGGATGGCAGCTGCCAACCGTTGCCGGATGTCAACCAGCCACCGCTGATCCTGCCATTTGGTCTGCAAACTGTGCCCGTCACCAAGCCGGATCCGCGGCTGGTGCTGAGCCATGACGAGACCGCCAACCAGCTCGATCTGCCGGCCTTGCAGCAACAACTGAATGAGATCATCGACTATCTGGCCTTTCAGCTCGACGTGGCCCCGCCCACTCACCCGTGGCAACTGGTGTGGCTGGGGCGAGATGTGGCGACCCGCTCCCTTGGCGGCGCAGCCGGGGTTCAGGTGTTTGTCGCCAACTACCCCACCGAGGCTGGCAAACCGACGCCACAGGCCCCCTTGCGCCTGCTGCGCACCTCGGCCCACGAGGCGGTACATATCCTCAGCGCTCGCCGCGCAACTCCACAGCCCACCTGGATCAACGAGAGCCTCGCCGAATACCTTGCCATCAAAGCGCTGCGCCGCTTTCGGCTGCATCAAGTCACGGCGGTCAACGAGCTGGCCGAGCGGGGCAAACTGCTACCCCATAGCGAGAGCGGCCTCTATCGGGCAGCTCGCGAGGTGCTGGCGGGCGATCGCTCCTACTACCCGCTCTTTTACGTCAAGGGGAGCGCCTTCTGGGAAGCGCTGGAGCGGGAGTTGCAGCACAATGACGTGACGCTGGCGCAACTGCTGCCCCAACTGGGCTGGCTGCCGGATGGCCGCTTTGATGCTGCATCCAATGAGCTGCTTGCCGGCACCATCGGCTCGGATACCTGGCGCCGTCTCAGCCGCCTCTATCTTGGCGAGCAGCAGTAGCGCCACAAACCGCACTAACGAAAAAGGGAGAGCCGTGGCTCTCCCTTTTGTTAGGTGAAATAGACAAATATCAGGCTGGAGCACTCTCCTGCGCAGACGGCGCAAAGGGGCGCAGCCGCAGGAAGAAGACCGGCAAGACCACCAGCACCATCAGGAAGAAGATGCCACCGCCGAGAGGCTCGAACAGCACGCCGCAGAGCGCCATCAGGGCCGCCACCGTCATGCCGAGGCCAAGGGCCGCATAGAGCGCCTGAGTCGGGATCAACTGCTCGGCGGGCAGCTGGCGAGTCATGAAACGCACAGCCCCGAGATGACTCATGCCAAAGGTGACCGAGTGGAGCAGTTGCCCCAGCACCAGTACCCACAACTCGGTCGAGGCCCCCAGCAATACCCAACGCACCACACAACCGATGGCACCGGCGATAAAGAGACTCTGGGCGCCAAAGCGTTGCAGGAAACGCTTGTCGGCGGCGAACATGCAGATCTCCGCCACTACCCCGAGCGCCCAGAGATAGCCGATGATGGTGCCGCTATACCCTTGTGCCTTCCAGTAGATGGCGCTGAAACCGTAATAGGCGGCGTGGCTCCCCTGCAGCAGAGCGGTCAGCAGCAGGAAGCGACGCACCGGTGCGCTGCGCAGGGTTGCCAGCAAGGACGCCTTGGCGCGCTCGCCCTGACTATCCTGTGGCGCCGGATAGAGCGGCAGCCAGCTGAGCAGCAGCATCAGCACCAGCCCCGCCACCATGGTGTGCAAAATCCAGTCACTACCGAAGTTGCCCACCAGCGCCCCCACCAGAGTAGAGGCGACGATAAAGGCAAAGGACCCGCATAGCCGCACCTTGCCGTAATCGAGGTGAGCCTGCACCACCATGCGGGTCGCCAGCGCCTCACCCACCGGCATCAGGGTCGGATAGATAAAGTTCGCCAGCAGAGTCAAGCCCACCAGCCACCAGAGGTTATGACTGAGGTAGAAGCCGAGAAACGCCAGTAGACTGAGCAGGGAGAGCAAGCGGGTAACTGGCAGCAGATGCCCTGCCCCCTTGATCTGCCCCATCACCATCAGGTTGCCGGCAAAACGGATCGCCATCCCCGCCCCCAGCAGGAGACCGATCATCTCGGCGCTGACGCCCACCCCCTCCAGCCAGAGCGACCAGAACGGCAAGTAAGCACCGTAGACAAAATAGAAGGCGCCGAAAAAGAGCGCTAACCAGGAAAACGCGGGCATAGATCCTCTGCAACCGGATGACGGGAGCAGAATGATAACCCATCCTCCCCCGCAGATCCCGATGGAAACTCTGCGCAGAAAACGAAAAAAATTCAATAAAATTGAACTATTACCGAAGAGGTGGGGTCTACCTGGTAACACCTCCTCCTGGTTAGTGTTGCAATCCTTCCACCCGCCCACGGCGGGTTTCTTTTTTAGGCAAACATTTGCTCTGCTCCATCGTCACAACATGGCGGCGACAAAAAAGGGGCCGAAGCCCCTTTGATCATCTGCGTCTGTTGTTTGCTCTTTAGAATACGTATTTGACCCGTGCACTCAGGTTGCGGCCCGGTTCAGTCATCATGCTGTTATCGGAGCCCTCGGCACGACCGGCGATGCGCTCGTAGCTGGTGTACTCCTTGTCAAACAGGTTGAAGACCCCGACGTTGAGCTGCAGGTCGGTCATCGGGTTGAACTGGGCGTACATATCCACCACACCCCAACCGGCGCTCTTCACGTAATCCTTGCCTTTGCTGTCTTTACGGACTTTGTCCATGTCGTCAGCAAAGCGCAGCGCGGTGTTGAAGTTCCATTGGGCCTGTTCCAGACGCACACCGACCGAGCCGTTGAGCGGGCTCAGGCTGTTGATGTAGTTGCCATCCCCATCCTTGCCTTCGATGTAGGCGAGGTTGCCCCAGACATTGACGATGTCGTTGAGCCAGTAATCCGCCTTGGCTTCGACCCCTTTGGTGGTCGCCTTGCTCAGGTTCTGGTACTGATAGACAGCGGTGCGCCCCTCTTTGCCCACTTCCACCATCTCGATGAAGTCTTCAAACTTGTTGTAGAAGCTGGCTACTTCATAGCTGAAGCCGTTGCTGCTGCCACGTACACCAAGATCGATGCCGTCGCTGCTCTCCGGATTGAGGTTCGGGTTGGGCTCGATGCGATAGCCGTAAGCCTGATGGTTCAGGGTGGAGAAGGCGCTGTCATACATGGGGGCCTTGAAACCGTGGCTGTACTGGGCGAACAGGTTGGCCGCCTCGTGGGCCTTGAACACCAGACCCAGCTTGGGTGACAACTCCCCTTCGGAGAACTTGTGCAGCTTGTCGCCTGTGTAGGCCGGATCGTTGTCCGGGGTCATCCGGTAGTAGTCATAACGGGCACCCGGGGTCAGCACCCAGCGCTCGCCAAACTTGATCTCGTCAAAGGCCCACAGGGCACTGCGCTCGCTGGTGGTAGCCGGGAAACTCAGCTCGTTGTAGCCGACAAAATCACCGGGAGTCGTCGGCCCCTTGTAACGGGTACGTTCGTTGTCGGTGTGCTCGTATTCAGCCCCCCAGGCCAGTCGGTGGTTGGCGACCGCCTTGTGGAACTGCAGCTGGGCGCCGATGTTCTTCTGATCGAACACGTTGTGATCCAGCGAGTTTTTGGTCACATAGGGGTTGCCGGGGCTGACCGGATACTTGGATGAGGCGTACTGATCCAGCGTCTGCTTGGTGCGGGCGAAGTAAACCTTGCTATCCATCCGATCAGCCCAGCCTTGATTCAGCGCGATGCCGTGATCCAGCACCACAGAGAGGTTGTCGGTCTGCTTGTCGGTGATGGGCTGATCAAAGACACGGGCAGTACCGGTACCGACCTTGTTGAGCTTGACCGCATCCGGCTCCTCGCCATCGGTCAGGTAGTCAACGGTCAGCTTGAGGAACTGCTCATCGGAGAGGTTCCACTTGCTCTTGAGCAGCAGGGCGTGGGTACCGATATCGAAGTCGTTCTTGCTGGAGTCGAAATTCTGGGTCACACCGCCATCGCGCCAGGTGTAGCGCAGCAGGTTCTCCACTTCACCAGTGCGCAAGGCGCCGGTAAAGCCCGCCATCTTCTGGTGGCTGCTGGAGGCGTAACCGCTGGTCACATCCAGATAACTATCCTTGCCCTTGAGGAAGTCGCTGGCATCCTTGGTGGTGATGGCAATCACGCCACCCAGCGCATCGGAGCCGTAGGCGGCAGACGCCGGCCCTTTGGCCACTTCCACCTGCTTGATCATGTCGGTATCAAAGTAGCTCTGACCGACACCGCCCTTGCTGTAGGCATCGTTCTGGCGCACACCGTCGCGCACCACCTTGACCCGGTTTTCACCCATGCCGCGGATGATAAAGGTCTGCGCATCCCCCTGACCGCCGAGCACGGTCACACCGGGTTCGTAGCGGAACAGGTCGGCGACGTTGGTGACGACCTGCTCTTCAATCTGCTTGGCGGTGATCACCGAGATGGGGCCGGAGACATCTTCCAGTTTTTGCTCCATCCGTGAGCCGCTGACGACCACGACTTCATCCGCCTTCTGGGTGGCAGCAAAGACCTGGGAGGAGAGACCAGCCGCCACGGCGAGGGCAACCAGAGAGAGTGCGTTATGATGGGTCACAGCGAATCCTTATTGAGAACTGTTATCAAACAGGCCGCATATTACCCGGCTCTCGACAAAGATCAACAAGAAACGAAATCATTCTCATTTGTTTTGAACCAAATTGGTTTTACACTGTCGCCCTGTGTTGCCCTTATTCTCTATTAGCCCCCGAGATGCACCGGCATCCGGGCATATCAGCCGTGAGATCCCATGATTAGACGACTTCCCCTGCTCGCCCTGCCGCTGCTACTGGCAGCCTGTGCCACCCCAACCCAGCCGACCCAGTCATCACAGTTGCAGACGCTCTATGACTACCGGCTAAGTAGCGAGGGAGACGCAGACCTGACGCTGGAGCAGGCGATCGCGCGCACTGCCGACGCCGACATCATTCTGGTGGGTGAGCTGCACAGCCATCCCGCCGTGCATCTGCTGCAATCGCGCCTGCTGAGCGGGCTCTACACCGCTGGCCAGCAGCACGGGCGGCCATTGGCCCTCTCCATGGAGCAGTTCAGCCGCGCCGATCAGAAGACGCTGGATGCCTATCTGGCGAACCAGATTGGTGAAGCGGCCTTGATCCACGAAGGCAACGCCTGGCCCAACTACCCAAGCGACTACCGCCCATTGGTAGAGTTTGCCAAAGCGCACCAGATGCCGGTGATCGCCGCCAATGCCCCCAAGCCGCTGGTGAGCTGTGTCGGTCAGGAGGGGGCTGAGTGGCTCGACAAACTGCCAGCCGCACGTCGCAGCCAGCTGGCCCGCCAGCTGACGCTGGGGGATGACCCCTATCGCCAGAAATTTATGGCCTCCATGCACCATGGCGATGCCGACAGCAACACCCGCCGCTTCGCCGCCCAGACCAGCTGGGATGACACCATGGCCGAGAGCATGGTGGATTATCTCGCCAAGCACCCGGGTCAGCAGATCATGCATATCGCCGGCAATTTCCACGTCGAGGGGGGGCTTGGACTCGCCAGTCGCATCGCCAGCCGCAATCCTGCCCTCAAGGTGGCGCTGGTCGTGCCCCGCACAGATGAGACCTCTGTTGCAGATCCCGCAGCCGATGTGCAGGTAACCATCATGCCGCTGCCTAAGCGCTGGCAAAACAGTGACGAGATGAAGCAAGATATGGGCGCGCTGCATCAATCCCGCAGTCGTGACTGCAGCCAGTGGCTGCAACCCTAATCTTCCAGGAAACGGCGGGTAAAATATGGATGTGTTACTGATCATCGATGTGCAGCAAGGCTTGTTCAACGAGCCCCGTTACCGCCAGGAGCAGGTGCTGGCCAATATCAACCGGGCTGCGGCACATGTCAGGCAGCAACAGGGACGGGTCATCTATATCCAGCATGACTCGCCCCCCGGTACCGAACTGGAACCGGGCACCCCGGGTTGGCAGTTGCACAGTGCGCTGCAACCGGCCAAGGGGGAGAGCCGGGTGCGCAAAACGGCCTGTGACAGCTTTCTCGATACCGAGCTTGCCTTCCTGCTGGCCGAGCAGCCGGTCGATCGACTCATTCTCTGTGGCTGCGCCACCGATTTTTGC
The DNA here is from genome assembly GCF_049173895.1 of Aeromonas sp. 602200. Taxonomy (NCBI): domain Bacteria; kingdom Pseudomonadati; phylum Pseudomonadota; class Gammaproteobacteria; order Aeromonadales; family Aeromonadaceae; genus Aeromonas; species Aeromonas sp. 602200. The sequence continues at coordinate 47,396 of NZ_JAAKSL010000004.1, read as the reverse complement.
GTCGATACCACGGTGCGCAGTGCCGCCTCCCATGGGTACGAGGTGCTGGTGTTGAGCGATGGTCACACCACCGCCGATCGCCCCCACCTGAGCGCGGCCCAGATCACCGAGCACCATCACTGGATGTGGCGCCACCTCAGCCTGCCGGAGGGGCGCAGTGTCACCCTGCTCACCACCGACGAGCTGCTGGCAGTAACACCCGCCCTGCAGCCGTGCTAATCTGCGAGCCTCGCCTCGTTTCTCACTGGAGTCTGTCGTGCGCCTGTTGTCTGCCACCCTGTTGTTGATTGTTCCCCTGCTGTCGGCCTGCTCCAGCTTGCCCGGCCAGAAGTATGACGGGCCGGAACCCCTGTTTCTGACCCACATCAACGAGGAGGGGAGCAAGCGGTTCACCTTTGAGGCCGCGCCTAACGACACCTTGCCGCGCGGCCTCTCGGCGGCCCAGAGCCAGCGGTTGCTGGAGCAGCGGGAGGCGTTGCAGGAGAACCTGCTGACCGAGACCCTGGCGACCAAGCAGTATTGCCGCCAGGGCTACATCGTACTGAGCCAGACCTCCTGGAAGGTGCGAGGAGAATGCAACGAAACGGCCACCGACGCCGATCGTCGCGCTTTTCCCAACAAGGCCTCCTGGCAGGATTGAACAGGCCGGATGAGATAACGCAATAAAAACGGGCAGCCCAGTGGCTGCCCGTTTTGTTATGACGGCTGTCGTGGTCGACAGGGATCCTCAGACCGGCGCATCGGCCGGGCTGGTGAGCTCGGCACCGTTGTCGATGCGCTTGTGCCCCTCCACCAGATGGACGAAATCCACCAGCTCGTCACCGGAGACCGCGAACGCCTGACCGAAGCCCTTGACGAACAGCCCCTGCTCCGGCTTGAGGCGGAACAGTTTGAAATCCTTGAGGTTGGAGAGACCCTTGATGATCTCGCCAAAACGCCCCTCCAGTGCCGCCACCGCCTTGCTCCAGCGAGCGTCGTCACGGGCCACCACTTCAGCCACCGCATCGAAGGTCAAGCGCTTGCGGGCAAACAGCTCGCGGGCACCGCTCTCATCCTCGATCAGCATCAGGGATACTCGCGGCACCTGTTGCAGGTTGCGGGCGTGGCGGGCGATCTCGGAGATCAGCACATAGTAGCCATCTTCCTGCAGCACGAACGGGGCATAGCTGGCGTTGGGATTGCCTTCGCCATCAACGGTGGCGAGCTGCAGGGTGCGGCAGCTGTCGCGAAACTCGCGGATCTCCGGTTGCAGGCGGTTCTGCAGACGCTCCTGACGTTCACTCATGCTTTGACTTCCTCTTGAGAGTTGTGGCGCAGCGCCATAAAACGGGTGACCTGATCGGCCAGCAACTGGCGTTTCTCGTCGCGACCCAGATAGACCTTGAAAATGCAGCGGCCGGAGTGGCCGAAGAACTGGAAGGAGTGCCCCTCCTTGCCCATGAACAGCTTGCTGACCAGCGCAATCCCCGCCACGTTGTCGAGCTTGAGATGACCATGCAGCTCACCGTCGCGGCCCATCAGGTTGTAGTAACCGCGTGCGTCCTTGCCTTTCGGGAAGGGGGCTTTTACCTCGAAGATGGAACCTTCTGATTCGACGATGGTGGTCACCGGGCCCCAGTCGGCCAGATCTTCCAGCAGACCTTGTGCGCGATCGGCGGGTAGCAGGGTCACCAGCTCGGCGGGCAGATGGCGAACCACCTCCCACTCGCTGATGGCAAGCTGGGCCGCCAGGGTGGACGGATGAGCGCCGGGATCCTGCTCCAGCAGCGCGTGAATGCGTTGTGCAATGCTCATGTTTTCTCCCTTTGCGGGACCATGTTGTCCCGCTGTTTATCATGGCGGCTACTCTAATAAAGCACCGAAACCAATGCAATTGATAATTGCTATCATTATCAGTGCATTTTTTCCAAAGCCTTGATATTCTCGGCGGCACACCCGTTTCATTCACCCCTTCGGAGGTTAGCATGGGCCGTCGTCTTGCCCTCGCCATCACCCTGCTCTGCAGTTCACTCTCTCCCTTCTCTGCCGTTGCCGCCGACGGACAGAAAGAGCGTATCGTCAGTATCGGCCCGGCCACCACAGAACTCATTCTGGCCCTTGGCGGTGAATCGAGCCTGATCGCCACCGATGTCAGCAGCCCCTTGCCAAAAGGGTTGCCCAAGGTGGGTTATCACCGGGCGCTGGCCGCCGAAGGGATCCTGAGCCTCTCCCCCACCCGACTGGTGGGCAGCGACGAGATGGGCCCGGCCCCGACCCTGGATCAGCTGCGCCGTGCCGGGGTCAAGGTGGAGGTGCTGGATACCGCGCCGACCCTCGCCAACCTCAACCAGCGTATCGACACCCTCGCCAACCTGCTGGGCGACAAAGCCGCTGGCGATCGCCTGAAGGCAGAGATCCAGGCTCAGACCGATCAGCTGGCGGCGCAAGCCAAACAGAACAAACCGCTCAAGGTCGCCTTCCTGCTGCTGCACAAGGGGCAACCCACCAGCATCGCCGGAGGGGATACAACCGCCAGCGCGCTGATTTCGCTGGCCGGCGGCATCAATCCGGTCGCCGAGTTGCGCAACTACAAGCCGGTATCCGCCGAATCCCTCATCGAGATGCAGCCCGATCTGGTACTGGTCAGCGGTCGTGACTGGCAGCAATATGCCGACCCGGCCAAGGTGCTGGCAGAAGTGCCCGCCCTGGCCGCCACCCCGGCTGGCAAGCGTAACGCCATTCACGCCATCGACGGCCACGCCCTGCAAGGGGGCCTGAGCCTCAACTCCCTGCAGCAGGCGAACCAGATCGCCCAGTGGATCAAGCAGGGGTCATGATGCGGTTACCCCTCTCCTGGCTGCTGGCCTTTACCACGGCCGCACTGGCACTGTTGCTGCTCGGTTCGCTGGCAACCGGCCCCATGACCCTCACCCTGGGCGAGAGTCTGCGGGCGCTGTTTGCCGGGCAGGAGAGCGGGATAGAGTCGCACAAGCTGCTGATCGTGCAGGAAATTCGCCTGCCTCGTACCCTGCTCTGCATCGCAGTGGGGGGGATTCTCGGGCTCTGTGGCGCCGTGATGCAGGGGCTGTTTCGCAACCCCCTGGCTGACCCCGGCATCATAGGTGTCTCCGGCGGTGCGGCGCTTGGGGCTGCACTCGCCATCGTGCTGCTGGCCCCCCTCGGCCAGCAGCTGCAAGCCACCATAGGGGTTGGTCTGCTGCCGCTGCTCGCCTTTCTCGGCGGCGCGCTCACCACCACCCTGGTCTATCTGCTCGGCACCCGTGAGGGGGGCACCTCGGTCACCGTCATGCTACTGGCCGGGGTCGCCATCACGGCGCTCTCCGGTGCGGTGATCGGCCTGCTCACCTATCTGGCGGACGATCAGATGCTGCGCAACCTGAGCCTGTGGCAGATGGGAACGCTGGCGGCAGGCAAACCGGCCGATGTGGCGCTGGCCCTGCTCACCCTGGCGGCCCTGCTGTGGCTCTTTATGCGCGATGCCAATCCCCTCAATGCCCTGCTGCTGGGTGAAGGGGAGGCTCGTCATCTGGGGGTCAATGTGCAATCCCTCAAACGTCGTCTGATTCTGCTCACCGCCGCAGGCGTCGGGGTGGCGGTGGCGGTATCGGGGATGATCGGCTTCGTCGGGCTGGTAGTGCCCCATCTGGTGCGCCTGCTGGCAGGCCCCAACCATGTCAGGTTGCTGCCGCTCTCGGCCCTGCTTGGCGCCGCCCTGCTGCTGGCGGCCGACATGCTGGCTCGCACCCTGCTGGCCCCGGCCGAGCTGCCGGTGGGCATCATCACCGCCCTGCTCGGCGCTCCATTCTTCATCTGGCTGCTGGTAAAAGGCCGCCGCGCCCTGTGATACGGACTGTTATGCAATCACTCTCATCCTCACACTCCTCCCCCCTGTTGAGCTGCACACGACTCAGCCTGCGCCGTGGCCAGCGCCAGATCCTGGATGGGCTCGATCTTAGTCTCGAGAGCGGCACCCTCACCGCCCTGCTCGGCCCCAACGGGGCGGGCAAGAGCTCGCTGCTCAAGTGCCTGACCGGCGAGCTGGAATATGAGGGTTCCATCACCCTGTTTGGCGCAGATCGCCAGCAGTGGGACAGCAGCCAGCTGGCCCACCGGCTCGGGGTATTGCCGCAAAGCTCCTCCCTCAACTTCCCCTTTCTCTGCGAAGAAGTGGTCGCCATGGGGCGCTTGCCCCACAGTGAACCGGCGGCGCGGCGTGACGAGATAGTAGCGGCGGCCATGACCCATGCCGGGGTCGAGCATCTGGCCAAGCGGCTCTATCCCGGGCTCTCTGGCGGCGAGCGGCAGCGGGTGCAGTTTGCCCGGGTGCTGGCGCAGATCTGGCAGGCCCCCTCTCCGACCGGGCAGGCCGAGCAACCCCGCTTGCTGCTGCTCGACGAGCCCACCTCGGCGCTGGATCTGAAATACCAGCATCAGCTGCTCACCATGGCGCGCGCCCTCGCCAGCCGCAATACTGCGGTGCTGGTGGTGCTGCACGACCTCAATCTGGCGGCGCGCTATGCCGATAGGCTGGTGATGCTGGAGCGGGGAAAACTGATGGCCGATGGCACACCTGCCGAGGTGCTGACCCCCGAGCTGATTGCCCGTCTCTATGACTATCCGGCACAGGTGATCCACCACCCCGAGAGCGGCCTGCCGATGGTGGTGTGACAAATTCAGAGCGCGGTAACGGCAGGAAGTGCGCCATTCATCCCGGAAACTGCAGCGTATACACCGGTTTTTCACACCCCATATCGCCCTGCTAACATTCATCATCGCCAGATATGTGGTGTGAATATCCTCACACTTTGCTCAGGCAAAATCCCCGCAGCATCGCCGTCTACTTATAATGGCGCCGCCTCACAGAAGGCATAACTCATTGATGCTACGGAACAATTACAATGAAAAATATCAACAAGACCCTGCTGGCCTCCGCCATCTCCCTCGGGATGCTGGCAGGCTGCAACAGCGACAACGACTCAAAGGCAGCTGATCCCATGGTTCGTTTTGCCACCTTCAACCTCTCTTTTGACCGCACTGCCGCCGGTATGCTGACCGGTGAGCTGGCGCTGACTCGCACCGAGCAGGATGCCCTGCTGGCCCGCCTCGCCGAAGGGAGCCTGAGCGGCGCCACTGAAACCAAAGCCAAGAACGTGCAGCAGATCCGCAACGTGGCGGAGATCATCCAGCGCACCCGCCCGGATGTGTTCCTGCTCAACGAGTTCGACAACGACGGCAAAGGCGAGAGCACCGCCGATCTGAAAGCCTTCAACGACAACTATCTGGCCCACGCCCAGCACGCCGAAGTGACGGCTATCAGCTATCCGGTGATGCAGAACTTCGCCACCAACACCGGCTTGATGAGTGGTTATGACCTCAATCTGGATGGCAAGGTCAACAGCGGCCCCGACGATGCCTGGGGCTTTGGCAACTACCACGGCCAGTACGCCTTTGCGGTGATGTCCAAATACCCCATCGACACCAAGCAGATCCGCACCTTCCAGAACTTCAAGTGGAAGGATATGCCGGGCGAGCAGAACCCCATCATCGATGACTGCAACAATCCCAAGGTCAAGATCCCGGCCAGCCGCCAGTGTGGTGATGCTTGGTATTCAGACGCAGCCTGGCAGCAGTACCCGCTCTCCTCCAAGAACCACGCCGATGTGCCGGTACGGATCAAGACCGAGAAGGGTGAAGAGGTGATCCACTTCCTGATCTCCCACCCGACCCCGCCAATCTTTGCCAACGCGGCGCGCCACACCGTCAAACACAACCGCGCCGAGATCGCCTTCTGGAACGACTACGTCAAGGGTCTCAACTACATGAGCGATGACAAGGGCACCAAGGGTGGACTGGCCAAAAACGCCAAGTTTGTTATCGCGGGTGATCTCAACGCCGATCCGCTCACCGGTGACGGTGACCTGACCGCCATTCAGGATCTGCTAAACAACCCGCTGATGAATCAAGCCATCACCAATGGCCCCTTGATCCCGGTCAGCGAAGGGGGCCCGGAGTGTGTCAGCAAGGGGACCGACTGCAAACGCAACCTCAATCGTCCCAACCCGGAGCGGATCACCAATAGCAGCGTACTGCAGCTGGATCACGTCATCCCCTCCGCCAACCTCAACGCGGTCAAGAGCGGCGTCTTCTGGCCTGCCAGCTTCGAGGCCGGCTATCACCTGGTCTATGATGCGAAACTCGGCATCGCCAAGGGAGTCAGTTCGGATCACCGCATGGTGTGGGTCGATCTCAAACTCGACTAACTCTGCCATGACCCCGCTGCGGCGGGGTCTTTTATTGGCGATGGGCAGCGAGCGGAGCGCTGCTTATTAATCCACCACTTGGCAGTGAGTTATCCATCCATAGCTCCTCAATGGCCGTTGAATGGGCCTCGCGATCACAGAACCGCCACGCCAATGGTGGTAGCATGCCCGCTCTTGCCATCCGGCCGCACGGCGGTTCCGGTGGCCCTCCCTCCTCCGCTTTCACTTTTTGAGGACGTATCTGATGGAACTGCTTCTGCTTAGTAACGGTAAAGCCAACGAATTTCCGGGTCTGCTCGGCTGGGCCCGAGATCGGGTTCAAAGCCTGCTGGCTCGCAAACAGGTCAAACGCATCCTGCTCATCCCCTACGCGGTGATCCGCAGCGACTGGGATGCCCGTGCCAACGAACTTACCGAGAGCCTCGGGATCGAGACCATCAGCATCCACCACTTCGATGATCCGGTCGAGGCCGTCAATCAGGCCGACGCCATCTTTATCAGCGGCGGCAACACCTGGCGCCTCAACCAGATGTTGCATGAAAACGGCCTGATCGTGCCGATCCAGCGCGCCGTGCGTGAGCGGGGCGTCCCCTATGTGGGCTGGAGCGCAGGTTGCAATGTGGCGACCCCGAGCATCCGCACCACCAACGACATGCCGGTCTGCAACGCCGCCGTGCTGCCCGCGCTGGGCCTGTTCCCGCTGCAGATCAACCCGCACTATCTGGATGCCAGCATCAGCGGCCACATGGGCGAGACCCGCGACGAGCGTCTGGCGGAGTTCTGCGCCATCAACCCGAGCGAATACGTGGTGGCCCTGCGCGAAGCGAGTCTGCTGCAAATCACCGGAGAAAACGGCAGCGAACGTCTGGAGTACTGGAGCGCCCGCGAGCAGGACTTCAAGATCTTCAAACAGGGTCAGGAGCCGCAAGCCTTTATGGACGCCGCCCCGCTGGCCGAGCTGACCCCCTTCAAGGTCGGCTGAGCCACGCAGAGCGCTTCACCACTGGCAGGTGGATGACTAACAAAACCGTAGAAACGACAGAGGGATGGCTCGGTGCCATCCCTCTTTTTTATCTTCATCTTTCAGCTGGTTACAGCCTGATTACTCACCCTGCAGGGTCACCAATACCTTGCGGGCACCGCCATCGATGCGATGCTCGCCAAGCCAGATCCCCTGCCAGGTGCCGAGCGCCAACTGACCATCGCGGATCGGCAGTTGCAGGCTCACCCCGAGCAGGGAGGATTTGATGTGGGCGGGCATGTCATCCGGCCCCTCATAGGTGTGGCGATAGTAAGGGGCATCCTCCGGCGCCAGCCGGTGCAGATGGGCCTCCATATCGCTGCGCACGCTGGGGTCACAATTCTCGTTGAGAGTAAGCGAGGCGGAAGTATGTTGCAGCAGCAGGTGCGCCATGCCAATCCGGTAATCCGCCAGCATCGGCAGCTTGGCCACCAGCTCGTCGGTCACCAGATGAAAGCCCCGCGAACGGGGCTTCAACGTCAGCAGGCAGTGCTGCCACATCAGACGTACTCCATAAAGACGCGGGAGGTGAGTTTGGTGATGAGTTCGTAGGGGATGGTGCCAATCTCATCGGCCACCCTCTCCACCGGCAACCCCTCGCCCCACAGTACCGCCTCGTCGCCGGGCTTGTCGGTCGCGCCCGGGCCCAGATCGACGGTGCTCATATCCATGGAGACACGCCCCACCAGCGGCACGATGCGGCCGTTGACCAGCACGGATGTGCCGTTGGGCGCCATGCGCGGATAACCGTCACCGTAGCCGATGGCGATCACGCCAAGGCGAGTGTCACGATCCGCCACCCAGTTGGCGCCGTAGCCCACCGGCTCGCCCGCCTTGTGATCCCGCACCGCAATCAGCTGGGTCTTCAAGGTCATCACCGGCTGTAGGTCATAATCGGCCGCCACCGTGTTGGGGAACGGGGAGACGCCATAGAGGATGACACCGGGGCGAACCCAGTCGCAGTGGGAGTCTGGCCAGGCCAGAATGCCCGCCGAGTTGGCCATGGCCCGTTCGCCCAGGAGCGGCGCGGTCAACTTGCTGAACAAATCGATCTGTTCGCGGGTAGTGGGCTGCTCCAGCTCATCGGAGCGGCTGAAGTGGGTCATGATGTTGAACGGCTGCACCACGTTCTTGCACTTGCCGAGGCGCTCGATAAAGGCGGGCATCTCGTCGGCACGCACCCCGAGGCGGTGCATGCCGGTGTCGAGCTTGAGCCAGGCCACCACGGGCGCTGGCAGCTCGACCTGCTCCAGCGCTTCGAGCTGCTCCCAGGTGTGAACCGCCGTCTGCAGATTGTTGGCCGCCAGCACCGGCAGATCGTCGGCAGAGAAGAAGCCCTCCAGCAGCACGATGGGTTTGACCACGGCGCAGGAGCGCAGCATCAGCGCCTCTTCGATACGGGCCACCGCATAGGCATCCGCATCCACCAGGGTGCGGGCGACCGGCAGCAGTCCGTGGCCATAGGCGTTGGCCTTGACCACAGCGATGATCTTGCAAGCAGGGGCGTGGCGCTTGACCACGGCGAGGTTGTGGCGCAAGGCCGCAGTATTGATTTGGGCAGTAGCCGCTTTCATGGTTTTCCCTTACGAGGGCACAAATGGTCTCCCCCTCATCGGGCCGAAGACCGCCACTCACTTATCGTCGTCGAAGGCCGGACCGGCATAATTGTCGAACCGGGAAAACAGGCCCTGAGCGGCAGCCAATGACTGGCTATCGATCAGGGCAGTCGTGGTAATGGCAAAACCGCCATCACCTTGGGTTTACATCAATAATCGTCGTCAAACGCCGGACCGGCGTAGTTGTCGAACCGGGAGAACTGACCCTGGAAGGTGAGGCGCACACGGCCGATAGGGCCGTTACGCTGCTTGCCGATGATAATCTCGGCAATCCCCTTGTCCGGGCTGTCATCGTGATAAACCTCATCACGATAGATAAACATGATCAAATCCGCATCCTGCTCGATGGAGCCCGATTCACGAAGGTCCGAGTTGACCGGGCGCTTGTCGGCCCGCTGTTCCAGGCTTCGGTTCAGCTGGGAGAGCGCCACCACCGGGCACTGCAGCTCTTTCGCCAAGGCCTTGAGGGAGCGGGAGATCTCGCCGATCTCCAGGGTCCGGTTATCGGAGAGCGCCGGCACCCGCATCAGCTGCAGGTAGTCCACCATGATCATGGATAGGCCGCCATGCTCGCGCGCCACCCGACGGGCACGGGAGCGCACATCGGTCGGGGTGAGGCCTGAGGCATCATCGATATACATCTTGCCCTTCTCCAGCAGCAATCCCATGGTGGAGGAGAGGCGCGCCCAATCCTCGTCATCGAGCTGACCGGTACGCACCTTGGTCTGGTCGATGCGACCGACCGAGGCGAGCATACGCATGATGATCTGCTCGGAGGGCATCTCCAGCGAGAAGATAAGCACCGGCTTGTCGGCGGTGAGGGCCGCGTGCTCGCAGAGGTTCATGGCAAAGGTGGTCTTGCCCATGGAGGGACGGGCCGCCACGATGATCAAGTCCGAACGCTGCAAACCGGCGGTCATCTTGTCCAGATCGTTGTAACCGCTCGATACCCCGGTCACCCCGTTGTGGGGGGTCTTGAACAACTCTTCAATCTTGTCGACGGTCTGCTCGAGGATGAGCTTCAGGGGCTGGGGCCCCTCGTTGGCGCTGGTGCGCTGCTCGGCAATCTTGAATACCTTGCTCTCGGCAAGATCCAGCAGATCGCCGGAGGTACGGCCCTGTGGCTCGTAGCCTGCTTCGACTATCTCGTTGGCGACCGAGATCATCTCCCGTACGACCGCCCGCTCACGCACGATTTCGGCGTAGGCGTTGATGTTGGCAGCACTCGGGGTGTTCTTGGCGATCTCCACCAGATAGGCGAAGCCGCCCGCCTCTTCCAGCTGTTCGGAGCGCTCCAGCTCCTCCTGCAGGGTGATGAGGTCGATGGGGTTGCCCGCGTTGGAGAGGCGGGTCATGGCCTGGAAGATCAACCGGTGCGGACGGCTGTAGAAATCCTGATCGATCACCCGTTCGGCAACCCGATCCCAGGCATCATTATCCAGCATCAGGCCACCCAGTACGGACTGTTCGGCCTCAAAAGAGTGGGGAGGAACTTTCAGCTGTTGTGTCTTGGCGTCTTTTTTCGCCGTCACTTGCTCTGCCATACACATAAAAACCGCAGCGGGAAGGGGACGGGAATTTTACAAAAGAAAGCCAACTACGGCGAGCCCTATCTGGCGGCTCATACCATCATAAAGGGCCAAACCAGAGTCAGCTCTACCTTGACCATTTTGATTTTGCTTCGCATTTTGCGCTCCTTGCGACTCAATCTTCTGCTTTTCATCCGGTTTACTCCTCTTGTTTGACGCCGCATCGCGGCTACCTCGTTCATGAATAATTCATGCCAGAGGTGATATTGATGAATACAAGCTGCGACACAATTAGGGACAGGCAGCCTGCCATGCGCCTTGCTGAGCTTGCCAAAGCGGAGCATGCCCCACCCACAGACGAGAGTGAAAAGAGTCAAAATGAAAAAGATGCTGACCCTGTTTGCCGTGATCCTGGCCATTGGCCTGGGGGCACCTCACGCCGAAGCCAAGAAATTTGGCGGCGGCAAATCCTTTGGTAAAAGTTACAAAACTGCGCCGGCCCAGCCTGCGGCCAAACCGGTCGACAACAAGAATCCGACACTGAATGCCCAGACTCCGCCGAAAAAGAGCGGCATGATGGGTGGCCTGCTGGGCGGCCTGCTGGCTGGCGGCCTGTTTGCCTACCTGCTGGGCAGCGGTGCCTTTGAAGGTCTGCAAGGAATGGACTTCCTGCTGATCGCCCTGCTGGCGCTGGGTGCCGTCTTCCTGATCCGTACCCTGCGCAAGGGCAAGGTCGCGACGCCACAGCCACAACAGGCGGCCTATGCGGGCTATCAGCCACCGCAATCCGCGGCCCCGCAGCAGTTTGAGCAGTGCAACAGCGCACCGCAAGCCACCGGCTTTGCCGACAGCGACGTGCCGTTCCGCCTGCCGCCGGGCTTTGACATGAACAGCTTCCTGGCCGGTGCCCGCGATCACTATCGCACCCTGCAAGAGGCGTGGAACAAGAACGATCTGGAAAAGGTGCGCGAGTACGTCAGCCCCGAGCTGTTTGAGCAGCTCAAAGCCGAGCGCGCCGAACTGACTGGCGACCAGCACACAGAAGTGATGTACGTCGATACCCAGCTGGTACGTGCTGACTATGGCAGCGACTGGGCCCAGGTGAGCGTGCGCTTCAGCGGCCGCTACATGGACCGTCAGGAGCAGGTCGAAGAAGACATCAAAGAGGTGTGGCACCTCGAACGCGATCTGGCCAAGAACAATGCCCCTTGGCATATCGTTGGTATCGAGCAGCTGTAAGGTTTAGATTGTCACTACGCAAGAGGCGGCCCATAGGCCGCCTCTTTTCATTTCATCCCCTCACCTGACCTCCTACAGGCGATGGCTATCGTCATTGATAATTGAAGAGTTGTGACCAATCCCAAGATGACATGTCACCACGCACATAACGACAAAGGGCAGCCACCGGCTGCCCTTTGGGATCACATCTGGGGGTATGCGCCCCGCAGACGAATCAGTTGCACCCTTCGGCAGATGTTGAGTTCAGATAGGTCACCTCATTGGACGGTTGATAATCGGCCACGTTGATCACCTTCTTGATCTCGATGTACTCCTTCAGCACGGCTGCATCCACCAAGCCGGCGTTGATGGTATCGATCTTCGGATAGCCGTCACCACCGGAGGCGCTGAAGCTCGGGATCGCGAAGCTGTAGGTTGCGGCCGGATCAAACGCCTTGCCACCGATGCTGGTGATATTGACGCTCTTGGCCTGGCAATCCACCGCCATATCGATACCGCCAAACTGGGCATAACCACCGGTATTGCGGGTCTTGCTTGCCACCTGACCCAGATAGGTCGCCAGATCGCTTCCCTTCATGGCCGCCTTGTTGACCGTGTTGCCAAACGGGTGCACCAGCAGCACGCTGCGGTAGGTGATATCACCGGCCGGGATGCTGTCACGCACACCACCTGAATTGACGATACCAAAGTCGACCCCCAGCTTGATGCTGGTCGCCGTGGTGATGAGACGACCCAGGTTGGTCTGCTTGTTGCGAACCGAGTTGCGATCACCAACCAGCAAGCCATCTGCCGAGCCAATGACGACATTCAGCTCTTGCTGACCTTTCTCCTGATAACCCAGCAGGGTGTTATACAGCTCGGGATCCTTGGTGATCTCGTCCTGTACGAACTGCATCTTGGTCGGGTCCTTGGTTACGACGCCGTTAGCATCGATCGCCTCGCCCTTGGCGTTGCGCTTGATCAGGTTGACCGGGATCAGCTCATAGCTGGTCAGGGTCAACTTGCCATTCTGATACTCAAACTGAGCACGGCCCACATACTTGCCCCACTCGTGAGCCTGCATGATCCAGGTGCCGTTTTGCTGGTCCGGTTGGCAGTTATCACCCGGTTTGAAATTGGCGTACTTGTTGGTGGTGCCCGGTTCCATACAGACCGGATTCTGGGAGTGGCCACCAATGATGGCATCCAGAGTCCCTGCCGGCAGTGCACGAGCCATCTCTACATCGCCCGGCGCATTGCTGCCGTGCTGACCATTCTCGTAATGGCCCATGTGGGTGATGGCGAAGACCAGATTGGCCTCCTTGTTGCTGCGGATCTGCTGGCCCAGTTTGGCCGCTTCCGTAGTCGGATCGCGGAACTCCAGAGTCTGCACGTTGTTGGGGTCAACCAGCTGGGCGGTATCCTCGGTGGTCAGGCCCAGTACGGCGACCTTGAGACCGCTCTCTAGCTTGAACACCTTGTAGGGGTCAAAGTAGTGTTTGCCACTGGCCTTGTCATAGATGTTGGCCGAGAGCATGGGGAACTGGGCCCACTTGCGCTGCTTCTCCAGCACGCTGAGAGGGTTGTCGAATTCATGGTTGCCCACTGCCATGGCATCGTAGCGAATGTTGTTCATCGCCATGAAGTCAGGCTCGGCATCCTGCAGATCTGACTCCGGCACGCCGGTATTCACATCACCACCGGAGAGAACCAGTACGTCACTGCCAGCAGCCTTGGCATCGGCACGCAGCTGCTCGACCAGAGTCTTCTGGGCAGCCATACCGTACTCATTTTCAGCATTGTGCCAGAAACGGCCGTGGGTATCGTTGGTGTGCAGGATAGTCAGTTTGCAGACATTTTCGGTGCAGGGTGCAACGGTGTCATTAGTCGAGGTATTACAGCCAGTCAGTGCAGCAAGCACGGCCAGTGCCACGCCGCCTTTGATAAAGTTATTATTCATTTCCATATCACCTTGATTGTTTTGTTATTTATCAACCCTGTCCAGCGGGTCGGGCGCCAATATAACAAACAACAGATGACCGTTTTTCATCGATGACTCACAAATTCTGCTAATTGTGATCTTCGGCCCAACATCCGGCTTCCTGCTGATTTGTCAGGTTTTTTGTTGAGCAGTCACTCACTTGCTCCCCTCCCGCACCAAGGAGGCGCCACCCGGACGCGCCTTTATGGCATACTCCCCAGCCAGCCATGCCCGAGGAGATGATTTGATGGCCAAGTACGACAAGATTTCCCCCGAGACCCAGCAGGAGGCGATGAAAATTGCCCGTGCCAACCAGAAGCCGGGGCAGACCAAGGAGCAGACCCAGCTTATCGCGCAAGGGATCCAGAAAGGCATCGACGAATACAAGAAACAGATGAAGGCACGGGCCCGCGAAGCGAGCCGCCAGAAAAAATTGCAGGCCAAAGCCAGGCAGCCACAGGGCGCGCCACAAACCGAAGAGCAAGACGCTCAGCTGGAGCTGGTTGAAGTAAGCCATCAGCATCCCCTGCCCTGGATCTTGCTGGTGCTGAGCTGGCTGGGATTTGCAGCAGCCTGGTTCTGGTTGCACTAAGACGCGCTAGCAAACCTTTATCCGGGATCCTCTTCACAGCCCGGGCCCGGGCTGCTGGTGATTACCTGCGAAGAGTGATTAAATCCCGCGCCTCTTGCACCGGACTCCCTGTTTTTTGACGCTCAGTTTCAGGAAAGATGTTATGAACCCCGCTCCGCTCTATCTGCTGGCCCCTTTTGTACTGTTCCTTGTGACCATGCTGCTCTATCGCATTTCGCCGCTGCGGGCGGTTGCCGCCGGTGGGGTACGCTGGTTTATCCTCCCCGCCTTCACCCTGTTTATTTTACTGATCATCATCAACGGTGCCGCCGATCCCGCCCTGCGCGATCCGGCATTCCACTGGTTGATGCCGGGCCTTGGCTTTGCCCTGAGCCTGTTTCCGGCCCTGCCCAAGGCGCTGGTGCCACGGCTCGCCATCAAAGAGGGGGCCTTTGCCGCCCTCGGCCTGATGCTGATGAGCCTGGCCATGGTTTACTGATCGGCTGGCACAACCGTTAGCATGGCTCAAGGGGCGCTCTGTGACGGGCGCCCCTTGTACAAACAATGGCCTGCAGGCATCTTGGTGACAGGATAACCAGCAAGGAGGCCAAATGGACAATCCGCCCGATTTCATGGCGCTGTGGGATTATCAGGATCCCGCCGCCAGTGCCCTTCGTTTTCACACCCTTCTTCCCGAAGCGCGCGCCGCCGCCGACCTGCAACTCGAACTGGAGTTGCTGACCCAAATTGCCCGTACCCACTCGCTGCAGCGCCAGTTTGCCGAAGCCCACCAGCTGCTCGACGAGATAGAGCCTCGCCTCACAGATACAACCCCCAGAGCCCGGATCAGGGCCCTGCTGGAACGAGGCCGCACCTTTAACTCGGCGGGCGACAAAGCCAGTGCCAAACCGCTGTTTGAACAAGCCTGGCAGTGGGGACTCAAGGAGAAGGAGACCTATCTCGCCATCGACGCCGCTCACATGATCGCCATCGCCGCACCGCTGGAAGAGCAGAGCCGCTGGCATCAACTGGCGATGGAGCTGGCTGAGCGCAGCAGCGATGAGAAGGTGCACGGCTGGCTAGGCCCCCTTTACAACAATCAGGGCTGGGCCCTGTTCGAACTGGGCCGCTTTGAGGAGGCGAAAATCCAGCAGCAGAAGTGTCTGGCCTGGCATCTGCAACATAACCAGCCGGCCAAGGCGTTTATCGCTCGCTGGAGTCTGGCTCGCCTGACCCGGGCCCAGGGTCAGCACCAGCAGGCGCTGGCAGAGCTGCACCAGCTCAAGGCCGATATGGCCGAGGCAGGCGAACCTGAGGATGGTTATCTGTTCGAGGAGCTGGGGGAAAATGCCTTGGTGCTGGACGATCCGCTGGCCGCGGAATACTTCTCCCGTGCCTGGTTTCTGCTGTCGCAGGACCGCTGGTTCAGCGCCAACGAGGGGGAGCGACTGGCCCGCCTCAAGCGCCTCGCCAAACTCTGATCCTCAAAATAGAAAGGGCGGCACGCTAACCGCCCTTTCTGCTGGCAAGATGGTTCAGGCCCGATTGGACTCTTCCCACCCCTGCTTTTTACGGTAAATGGTGGAGGGGCTGATCTCGAGCAGGGCCGCCGCTTTAGGAATGTTACCGTCACAGCTGGCGATGGCCTGTTCGATCACCTCTTTTTCCACCAGCCAGAGCGGGCGGATAGGCCCGTTGGCCACGCCAGTGGCGGCCGGAGCCGATGCCACCGCTGCCGCAATCGCAGCCGGCAGTTGGGGGCGAACCCCATTGAGAGGTGGCGGCAGAATATCCGGGCTCACCAGCTCCTTGTCATTGAGCACCACGATATTGCGCACCACGTTTTGCAGCTCGCGTACGTTGCCAGGCCAGGGGTAGTCGAGCAGCACTCGCGCCGCCTCGACATCGAAATCCTTGAAGCGTTTGTTCTCCTCCTTGGCGTAGCTCTGCAGCAGGGTGCGCGCCAACAGCAGGATATCCTCGCCCCGCTCCCGCAGGGGCGGCAGGGTGAGGGGAATGACGTGGAGCCGATAGTAGAGATCCTCACGAAAACGGCCCGCTTTCACCTCGACCAGCGGATCCCGGTTGGTGGCGCAGATAAAGCGCACATCCACCGTCTCGAGCTTGCCGCTGCCGACCCGCTGCACTGTGCCGGTCTGGATAAAGCGCAGCAACTTGCTCTGCAGATCCAGGTCCATCTCGCAGATCTCGTCGAGAAACAGGGTACCGCCATCAGCCAGACTGGCCGCCCCCTTGCGATCCCCCTGGGCACCGGTAAAGGACCCTTTCACATGACCGAAGATCTCGCTCTCCATCAAATCGTGGGGAATGGCGGCGCAGTTGAGGGCAATAAAGGGCTGCTCGCTACGGGGACTGCACTGGTGAATCGCCTCGGCACACACCTCTTTGCCGGTGCCGCTCTCGCCAGTGATAAAGACGGTCGCCTTGCTGGGCGCCGCGCTCTCGATGATGCGATAGACCGCCTGCATCGCCATGGAGGCACCGATAAAACCGAAGAAGGAGCTGCGCTCGAAGTTCTCCCGATAGTGGGCAACCAGCGAGCTCAACTGCTGGTGTTTCAAGGCATTGCGAACGGTGGCGCAGAGCCGCTTGCTGTCAAACGGCTTGGTCAGAAAATCGAAGGCACCGAGGCGCATCGCCTCCACCGCCACATCTACCGAGCCGTGGGCGGTGATCACCACCACAGAGCAAGGCAACTGCTGTTCGGTGATCATCTGCAGAATATCCATACCGGACATATCCGGCAGCTCCAGATCCAGCAGCACCACGGGGGGAGGACTTGCCAGCAACTGCGCCAACGCTTGCTGACCACAGTCGGCCAGCACCACCTCATACCCCTCCTGGCGCAGGTACTGTTCATAGACCACCGCCAGACTACGGGTATCTTCCACCAGCAGGACACGCGATTTATTTTCAGCCACTGGACTCATCCTTGTATTTGATTCTGCGATCTATTTTGCCTTATTTTCGCGCGCAAACCCAACGCCAAGACAGCTCTGTTATCCCGCGATTGCAGGGAATACACAAGTAAAAACGGCTCCTTAAGGAGCCGTTTTTAACTACAAGAAGGGATTACTTCTTGGCGTCGTCTGCAGTCGGCTTCTCGATAGCCAGCAGCTCAACGTCAAACACCAGCACGGCGTTCGCCGGGATGGAGCCTGCACCGTGCTCGCCATAGGCCAGCTTGGACGGCAGGAAGAACTTGAACTTGGAGCCAACCGGCATCAGCTGAACACCTTCGGTCCAACCCGGGATAACCTGGTTGAGCGGGAAGGTAGCCGGCTCGCCGCGATCGACGGAGCTGTCGAACTTGGTGCCGTCGGTCAGGGTACCGGTGTAGTGAACCTTGACGATGTCGGTAGATTTCGGCTTGGCGCCAGTGCCCATCTTCTCGACCACGTATTGCAGGCCGGATTCAGTGCTCTTCACACCCTCTTTCTTGGCGTTGGCAGCCAGGAACTCTTCGCCCTTCTTCAGATTCTCAACGGCGTCTTTCTCGGCCTTGGCCTTGGTCAGCTCGTTGATCTTGGCGTCGTAATCCTGCAGTACCTTCTGGATCTCTTCATCAGTCATCTTGGCTTCTTTGCCCAGACCGTCAGTCACCCCTTTCAGGATCACGGCGTTGTCCAGTTTGATGCCCAGTTCCTGCTGACGCTCCAGGGTATTGGCGATGTAACGACCCATGGAGAGGCCAATTGCGTAGCCAGATTGCTCTTCAAAGCTCTTGGCTTCGGCCTTGGTCGCCTCTGCCGGCTTGCTGGCTTCTGCCTTCACTTCGGCGGTATTGGCCGCAGCAGGCTTCTCGTCTTTTTGGCAAGCAGTCAGACCGACGGCAACGGCCGCCGCCAACAGGGACACCTTCAGAAATTTGTTCATCAGTTTCTCCAAACTCCAAATACCGCTCTCGGTTCCATCGTGAAATGAGAGGTTTATCGTGATAAGCGCCTTATACTAACGCCGTGATCGCAGGTAACAAAAGCGTGAGACCGCAAAAATGATAAAAAGTGCCATTTATCTGGTGAGCCTCTGTTTAATGCTCACCGGTTGCGAGCAGAGCTCCCAACCCAACCAGCAAATGACCCTCGCCAGCACGGGTCTGCTGACCGCAGATCTCTCCAGTGATGGCAAGCAGGCCATCGTCTCCAGCATCAGCCAGGGCATCATCGTCTGGGATCTGGAACAGAACCGTCAACGCTGGCGCTGGAAGCAATCCGACTCTACGGATGATCTGGTATTCATTACCCGTTTTTCCGAAGGCAACAGCCATGCCGTCACCGCCACCCCCGATACCTTTGCTACCTGGCGGCTGAACGACGGGCAATCACAAGGCTACTACTCACTTCCTGAATCCAGGCTGAGGGACATCGCGCTCTCTGCCGACGGTCGTTATGTGCTGATCGGGCGGGAAGATGGCAAGGCCGAGTGGCTCGACACCCGAAGCGGCCGTCGCCTGCAGTTTCTGGGGCACACCGAACAGGTCAATACGGTGGATCTCTCCGCCAACGGTCGCTACGCCCTGACCGGCGGCAACGACTACAGCGCCTATCTGTGGGATACCCGTAGCGGGCAGGTGAGCTGGCGCTTCAACCATGGTGGCCGGGTGATCATGGCCAGACTGGAGCCGAGCGGCCGCTACGCCTTCACCGCCGACAGCAGCCGGGCCAGCATCTGGGATCTGAAAACCGGCAAGGAGGTGAGTCAGCTGCAATATGATCACCGCTTCGAGGTCTACACCAGCGCCCGCTTTGCCAACGATGGCAAGTGGCTCATCACCGGCGCCCCTTCCCGTCAACTCTCCCTATGGCAAGTGAGCGATGGTGCCCTGCTGCAGAGCTGGCGCGTCTCGCCGCAACCCAAGGTGAAACCGCCCAGCGCAGTGGTCTACGGCGTCGCTTTGCGCGACAATAGCCATCTTGTCAGTGCCAGCTCCAGTGGTCTGGCCGAAATCTGGACAATCAAGTAAGGACCCGAAGGCCCATGAGTCAGCATTTAAACGAACGCATCGAAACCCTGGAAACCCGTCTCGCCTACGCGGAGTACACCATAGAGCAGCTCAATGACGAGGTGACCACCCAGGGCCGTGAACTCGATCGACTCAAATACCAGATCCAGCTGCTGATCGATAAACTGCAAAGCGTACAACCCAGCCAGATTGCCAGCATGGCCGAAGAGACCCCTCCGCCGCACTACTGAACCGGCGCCATCTCAGCTCAGGCAATATGGCTTGGCATAGCTGTCAGCCAATAAAAAACCCGCGATTATCGCGGGTTTTTTATCATCGGCCTGGCCGTGATCAGTGGTGATGACCCTTGCCACCACAACCGCCACCACCGCAGCAGCCGCCGTGACCATGGTCGTCGCCGTGATCGTGGCCATGATCGTGACCGTGGCCAGCACCACCGCAGCAACCGCCGTGGCCGTGATCCTCATCGTGGTCGTGACCATGACCGCCACAGCAACCGCCGTGATCGTGGTCATGACCGTGATCGTGACCGCAACCACCGGCACCGTGAACATGGCCGTGAGCCAGCTCTTCGGCAGTGGCAGCACGCACATCCTTGATCTCGACCTTGAAGCCCAGAGTCACGCCAGCCAGCGGATGGTTGCCATCCACCTTGACGAACTCTTCGGACACTTCAACCACGGTCACCGGACGGTGGCCATCGTCGGTTTCAGCCACAAAAGTATCCCCTTCGGAGACTTCCATGCCGTCGAACAGCTCGCCCGGTACTTCTTGTACCAGTGTCTCGTCGTATTCGCCGTAGGCCTGGCTCGGTGCCAGAGTCACTTCGAAGGCTTCACCTACCGCGCGACCTTCCAGCTCGGCTTCCAGGCCAGAGACCAGGTAACGGGTGCCGTGCAGATAGACCAGCGGCTCTTTGCCGACAGTGCTGTCGATGACTTCACCGTGCTCGTCGGTGACTGTGTATTCCAGCGTAACCACGCTCAGAGGAGCTACTTTCATGTCAGGATCCTGCGGATAGAAAAAAACGGGCTCAGAATACCCTAAAAAGCGGGCCGCGCATATGCCGTGCGGCGCCACGGAGTGACGAAAAAAACGGCAACAGCGTCAGCGAGGAGACCCGCACTCCACCCGCCGTTGCCACATCAGGGGCGAAACACCCCGATCACCTCTTCCGCCTCGCGAGTCTGCTTGTCGACCTCGGCAGGCGTTTGTACCTGGGTATCGCCACAGGCGACGCAGGTCACCTTCTCGACTCCATGCTCCAGATACAGCATCATGTTGTCCAACTTGCCGCACGCCGGGCAAACCGCACCGGCAATGAAGCGTTTTTTACGTCTGGTTTCCATATTTGTTACCTCCAGGCAGCATCATATCAGGGTTTTTACATGCATCACGCCATCGAATACCACCATTTTTCCTGTGAGGGATTGCACGCCGGCAACCGCAAACGGACCCCGGTCGGGCAGCTGTTGCGGATCACCCGGGGCGCCGCGCTGCTGAGACTGGGCCAACATGAGCTGTTGCTGCCGGCAGGCAGCAGCTTCTGGCTCTGCGCCGATGCCCTCGCGGCCTTCAGCCCCCTCAGCGGTTGCGAGTACGATCAGCTGAGCGTCTCTTTGCGCGTGGCTCAGCCGCAGCAGGCAGGCTGGCTACAAGCCACTCCGCTGCTCGATGCCCTGCTCGACTCTCTGGCCCGGTGGCAACGTCCGAAAGAGTGGCAAGGGGCCTACGGTCAGCGACTGCAGGTGATCCTGGATGAGCTGCAACAGTGCGCCATCAGCCAGCAGGATAACGAAGCGCTACAGCAATGCTGGCAGGCTTTGGCCCGCGGCGAAGCACAAGCCCTGGTACAGTGGCAGCAACTTGATGACGTACCGCTGGCAGGGGAAGAACTGCAACAGCAGTGGCAACTGCTGCAGGCGCTCAGATTGCTCAAGGGCGGCAGCAAACCCGCGCAGGTGGCCAGCAAGCTGGGTTATGCCGATGAGGCCGCATTGCAAGCGACCTGCCAGCTGTGGGGTGTTGGCGAAGATGGAGCTCAATAACCGGACACAGGTATGAATGCGCCAACTAAATTGGCTGAACGAGTCCAGTTTTTTGCCAGATGGTCGTTAACAAGGAAGGGCCATCCCCCCCGTAATCCTTTATGCTAAAGGCCTGAAGTGACTGCCAACCTTTCGACCAACAGGACATCTGCCATGACGAGCAAAGCCAATCAATCCCAGGGCATGTTGCTGTTTCACCTTTCAGCCCAGCAATCCTTTGCCATAGGCACCCTCAAGGTAAAGGAGATAGTCCCTTACACCCAGCTGACCGCCATGCCGCACTCGCATCCGACCGTGCTGGGGGCCGCCAATATGCGCGGCGCCACCATTCCGGTGATCGACATGGCGATGGCGGTGGGTTATCGCCCCATCAGCAAGGAGGAGATGCCCCACTGCTTTATCATCATCACCGATTGCCGCCGCACCCTGGTGGGCTTTCTGGTGCGAGGCATCGACAAGATCACCGAGTGCAACTGGCGCGATATCGAGTCACCTCCCGCCGCCCTCGGCCACAATGTGTTTGTGACTGGTGTCACCCGGGTCAATGACCAGCTGATCCAGCTGCTGGATGTGGAGCTGATCCTCTCCCGGGTCTATCCGGACGATCCGAGCCACCTCTATCCGGTGCTGACCGATGTGCAGCGGGAGCGGATCAAGCCGATGCGGATCCTGCTGGTTGATGACTCCTCGGTCGCCCGTCGCCAGCTGATGGCAGCCCTCGATTACATCAATATCCCTTATGAGGTCTGTACCAATGGCAAGGACGCACTGACCCTGATGCAACAACGTGCCAGCCAGCAGACCCCCATCGATATTCTGGTGAGCGATATCGAGATGCCTGGGCTCGATGGCTACGAGCTGGCCTTCGAGGTACAGAGCGACAGCAAACTGGCGGGGGCCTACATCATCCTGCACACCTCCCTCTCCAGCGAGATCAGTGTGGAGCGGGCCCATCAGGTGGGCGCCCATGAGGCGCTGACCAAGTTCGAGGCCAACGAGCTGATCCAGGCCATGTTGCGCGGTGCCGAACATCACGATCGCCTGCTGAAATAAGCCAATGACTGGCGGGAGCTGAACACCTCTCGCCCCTCTATCTTCGACCCAGACCGACGACGCCATGCTGACCGAAAGCCACTTCCACGCCCCCTGGTGGGCCCGCAATCCTCATCTGCAGACCATATTGCCCAAATGGCTGCGCCGGACTCCGGCCCGATTTGTGGCCGAGCGCTTCGAACTGACTGACGGGGATTTTGTCGATCTCGCCTGGAGCGGCGAGATCACGACAGATTCGCGACCACTGGTGGTGGTCTTTCACGGGCTGGAGGGGAGCATTCACTCCCACTATGCCAAGGGATTATTCACCCATCTGCAGCAAGAGGGCAGAGAGGCCGTGCTGATGCACTTTCGTGGCTGCAGCGGCGAGCCCAATCGCCACCTGCATGCCTATCACTCCGGCACCATCGGTGATGCGCAGGAGCTGATTGCCGAGCTGAGCCAACGCTTCCCGGGCAAACCGCTGATCGCCATCGGCTTTTCACTGGGTGGCAATATGCTGGTCAACTTGCTGGCACGGGCCTGTCCTGCGGCATTGAAAGCGGCAGTGGTAGTCTCGGCCCCGCTGCAACTGGCCAGCTGTGCCGAACGGGTCAATCAGGGTTTCTCAAAGGTCTATCAGAACTATCTGCTGCGTACCATGCGCCGCAATTTGCTCAGCAAGATCAGCCAACAGCAGAAAGCGAGTGAACGCTGGCAGCCCCGGCAAGTGGAGCAGATTGCCACCCTGCGCGATTTTGACGAACTGGTCACCGCTCCGCTGCACGGCTTTCACAGTGCCAGCCACTACTACCAGAGCTGCTCGGGACTACCGCTGCTGGCTCAAATCCCCATCCCGACCCTTATCCTGCACGCCGCCGACGATCCCTTTATGTCACACGCGGTCATTCCCCGGCCGGATCAACTCTCGCCCACGGTGCGCTATGAGCTGAGCCAGCGCGGCGGCCATGTCGGTTTTCTGCACGGCACCCCCTGGCGGCCACGGTTTTGGTTGGATGAGCGGATCAGTCACTGGATTGCCGAACAGACTCAGGGTGCGGTGCAGAACTGATTGCGACCCCCAGCCTTGGCCATGTAGAGGGCCTGGTCGGCCCGCGCCAGTAGCTGCTCACCACTCTCCCCGCCTTCCAGTGTCGCGATCCCCTGACTGATGGTCACCCGACTGGCAACATCGGATACCAGATGCTCAAGCTGCAATTCGGCCAGCCCATCCTGCAGCCGCCGCGCTACCGCAGCGGCGCTCTGACTGTCGGCATCGGGCAGTAGCAACACAAACTCCTCGCCGCCATAACGGGCGGCCAGATCCGCCTCACTGCGCACCGAACGCATCATCAACTGCGCCACCTCCCGCAGGCAGACATCCCCCGCCTGATGGCCATAGTGATCGTTAAAGCGTTTGAAGTAGTCCACATCGATGAGGATAAGGGCAAGCGGGGCGCCGCTCGACTGACTATGGGCTTTGCAGCGTTCGAGCTCCTGACTGAAGTGGCGCCGATTGGCAAGACCAGTCAGTGGATCCTGCTTGGCCAGTGCATCGAGGCGCCGCAACAGGGCCAGATTGTCATGCTCACGCATCACGGCCAATTCAAACCAGCGATGCAGCATCCGGCGACCAACCTCCAGCGCCATTATGGTACATACCACCTCAAGCAGATAAAGCTGCGGAAAATCCACCTCCAGCCACCACAAACGCGCAACGCCAAATAGCAACGGTACACTGAGATAGGCATACAACACGCGTCGGTCGGGATAAAACGCGATCAGCGCAGCCAGTAAATTGAGGCGCATGATCCCGTTGGCATAACTTGCCCCTCCTCGCAGCTCAACTTCACCAATGGTGAAGATATGCAGCGTCCAGACGCCCCCCCAGACCAGCATTACGACCAATGCGCACCATAGCCAGACTCGATCCTGCAGATGATTGCAGAGCAGGGCTGCAACCGGCAGCAGCAGCAGCACGACCATGACAAAGCCCAGCTCACTCTGAAAGCGCCATGGCAGAGTACCGTCACTGGCCAGGCCTGCCTGGCTGTAGACCTGGTAGCGTATCGCCAGAAACAGCACAACCAGCCAGTTCAGCAACCAGAACCAGACCATGCCGCGACTGATGGCCTGGCGACGAGCAAGATCCATGTGAGCCGATATCGTTGAGGGGGCCCGGCGTTGCTCTTCAGACAACATGTCTCACACTCCACGAAACGCGTAAAAAGAGGTTGCACTCATTTTATTGCGCACAACAATAGCTGACGGTTATACCCTTTTGCATCGAGATCCCTTCATGATAATCCCCTGGCAAGCGTTGGATGCCGATACCCTGACCAACCTGATCGAACAGTTTGTGCTGCAAGAAGGCACCGAATATGGCGAACATGATGTTTCGCTTGAAGCCAAAGTCGCTATGGTAAGGACTCAATTACAGCAAGGCATCGCCGTGATCGTCTATAGCGAGTTGCATGAATCGGTCAATATTGTGCCACGCAATCGTTTCAACGAGCCGTCTTGACCATCTCGGGTTCACGCCCGTATAACGAAACTCCCAAGGAAGAGAGCATTCTATGTCGGCCAAGCATCCCATTATCGCCGTCACCGGGTCGTCCGGTGCCGGTACCTCTACCTCCACCATCGCCTTTCGATCCATGTTCCACCAATTGGGTTATCAGGCAGCCGTGGTGGAAGGTGACAGTTTTCACCGCTACACCCGCCCCGAGATGGATGTGGCAATCCGCAAGGCGCGTGAACAAGGACGCCACATCAGCTATTTTGGCCCCGAGGCCAATGACTTCGGCTTGCTGGAGAGCTTTTTTCAGGGCTATGGCCAGGATGGCACCGGCCAGTATCGCCGCTATCTGCACAGCTTTGACGAGGCGGTCCCCTTCAACCAGATGCCCGGCACCTTCACCCCCTGGCAGCATCTGCCGAGCGACACTGACCTGCTGTTTTATGAAGGGCTGCACGGTGGTGTGGTCACTGAGGATCACAACGTAGCCCGCCACGTGGACTTTCTCATCGGCGTGGTGCCCATCGTCAACCTGGAGTGGATCCAGAAGCTGATCCGCGATACCTCGGAGCGCGGCCACTCCCGTGAGGCCGTAACCGACTCCATAGTCCGCTCCATGGATGATTACATCAACTTCATCACCCCGCAGTTCTCGCGCACCCATATCAACTTCCAACGGGTGCCGACAGTGGACACCTCCAATCCCTTCAGTGCCAAGGTGATCCCGAGTCTGGACGAGAGTATGCTGGTGATCCGGTTTCGCGGCATAAAACAGGTCGATTTTCCCTATCTGTTGTCGATGATCGACGGCTCATTCATGTCACGAATGAATACCATCGTCGTGCCGGGTGGCAAGATGGGGTTTGCCATGGAGTTGATCCTTAAGCCACTCATCCAGCAACTACTTGAAACCGGCAAGATCACTTAAGCCAAGGAGTTCACAATGCGGTTAGCGTTTATCTCTGTGGTATTGGCCGCCCTGCTTGGCGGCTGCAGCAGCGGGCCGACGGCCCCCACGCTGGAGTCCGGCACCATGCTGGTTCGTCCGATTGGCAACTGGACCTATGGCGCAACCCCGCGCTACGCCCTGGCCGAGCAGTATCAATTCGCCGGTGAGCTGGCGGAAGGGTGGCTGGAGCCGATGCAGCAGGCGGTGAGCCGGGAGCTCAATGGCAAGGGGTGGCAGAGTGCGCCGCTCGACGAGGCGGATCTGTGGGTCGCCATAGGCGTCGCGGGCGGCAAGGATATGAGCGATGGCGAGATTTTCGCCCGCCTCGGCATGACGCCCGGGGTCTATGCCTCGGCCAACCAGCGCAAAGGCTCGCTGGCCATAGTGCTGCTCGATCGCAAAACCCAGAAAGCAGTCTGGAGCAGCATCATCCAGCTGACCAGCGATGTAAGCATTGCTGATAGCCAACGTCAGGCGCTCAGCCAGCAGCTCGCTGCCGAACTGCTTCATAGCGTCCCGACCAATTAACAGTTAATGCTGGCTTATTGAAAAGGGATGGATAGAAAAACGGCTTGCCTCACGGCAAGCCGTTTTTTGTGGTCTCACAGTTGTCTCACAGTTTTGTCCCAGTCTGGTCTTGGCCAGACTGGGACACGAAGCTGCACGCCTTCAGATATCTGTGGACACTTATTTGAGCGTACAGGTCAGCAGCGTAACCCCTTTCTGGGTGAGGAGCGCCTGTTTCTCCTGATTCCAGAAGGTGGTCAGGCCGTCAGAATATTTGGCGCCAGACTCTGACTCCACACGCGCCAGTTTGTGGTAAACCCCGGCATAGGGGAACTGCACCATGTCAGCCTGGGCATCATAGGTAATGGCCAGCATCTCTTCGCCACACTGGTATTGGCTGTATTGATACTGGGTAGGTTGCGGGCTGCTGCACGCCGCCAGACCCAACAGGGGAAGCAGAGCGATCAATTTTTTCATTGCACTTTCCTTATGTGATGGCCTTATGTAATGGCCTTGTGCAGAGGCCTCATGTGACGGCCTTATGCCAGGGTACCAACGAAACAATCGTCAGTTATCAAGCTTCAACAATTTGATAACTATGGGTAATTTGTACCGCTTTTTCCAACATCAGGGAAACAGAACAGTATTTTTCCATCGACAGATCGACCGCTCTGGCCACCTGTTTCTCTGCCAATCCCTTGCCTGTCACCACGAAGTGCAGATTAATCTTCTCGAAAACCCGGGGCACGCTATCAACCCGTTCGCCACTGACCTCGACATGACAAGCGGTCACCGACTGGCGCGCTTTTTCTAGGATGGAGACCACATCAATAGAGCTGCAGCCACCGACCGCCAGCAGGATCATCTCCATCGGGCTGGCCCCCTCACCGGGGTTGGCTCCATCCAGGATCACCTTGTGACCGGATTCACTCTCACCCACAAACTTCATCCCTTCCACCCAGCTGACCTTGGCTTTCATCTCGCACTCTCTCCTGTTAATCGTGATGATGGATCCCTAGCATAACCCAGTCGCTTATCTCTGCCGAACAGGGGGAGTTGGGATGGAAATAGATCAAAATCAACATCTCCGACCTCTATCTTCCCTAGAATGGCCGAAGCAGCGCAGCAGGCATTACCCAAAGGGCTCTTGCAAAAGGGCGCAAAGCCTTGTCAGCACAGACAAAGGCTCTTATCCTACTGCGACTAATACAAGGAATGGCAAGATTGGCAGCTTGCCCGGACGCACAAGTCCATAAAAAGACACTACAGAGGAATTCTCATGGTTATTGGCAAACCGCAAAGCGATCCCACCCTGGAATGGTTCTTGTCGCACTGCCACATTCATAAGTATCCCGCGAAGAGCACCCTGATCCATGCGGGTGAAAAAGCGGAGACCCTCTACTACATCGTCAAGGGCACTGTGGCCGTCTTGATCAAGGACGATGAGGGCAAAGAGATGATCCTCTCCTATCTGAACCAGGGTGACTTCCTGGGCGAGATGGGGATGTTCGAGGAGAACGAGAATCCCGAGCGTTCCGCCTGGGTTCGCGCCAAAGGCTCTTGCGAAGTGGCCGAGATCTCTTACAAGAAGTTCCGCCAGCTGATCCAGGTCAACCCGGACATTCTGATGCGTCTCTCTGGCCAGATGGCCAAGCGCCTGCAGCACACCAGCCAGAAAGTGGGTAACCTCGCCTTCCTGGATGTGACCGGCCGGATCGCCCAGACTCTGCTCAACCTGGCCAAGCAGCCAGATGCCATGACCCACCCGGATGGGATGCAGATCAAGATAACCCGTCAGGAGATCGGCCAGATCGTCGGCTGTTCCCGTGAAACCGTGGGCCGCATCCTCAAGATGCTGGAAGAGCAGGAGCTCATCTCTGCTCACGGCAAGACCATTGTGGTATTTGGCACTCGCTGATGACCCGTCCGCAGGGCTGACTGAGGCCTTGGGATAAAAAAGGCTGCTACGGCAGCCTTTTTTGATCCTCTCCCCTATAATCCCGAACGCCCTTCACTGTTCCGGCATTCGCCCAGAGAGTTACTATGCACCTTCAATGTCCCCGTTGCCGCAGTCCGCTCCATCTTCATGAAGCCTCCCAGGGGCGCTATTGCGACAACAAGCATCACTTCGATCCGGCACCGGAAGGTTATCTGGATCTCATCCCCGGCAAGAAAAACCCCAAAGACAGCGACAGCCGTGCCCTGATGCGCGCCAAGCACCATTTCCTGGAAGCCGGCCACCAACTGCCGCTGGTCGAGGCCATGGCCTCCCTGCTCGCTCCCCTTGCCCCACAAGAGCTGGTTCATCTGGGATGTGGTGAAGGCTACTACTGCCGCGCGCTGGCAGAGCGCCTGCCCGGCTGGCAGTTTGCCGGGGTTGATATCGCCAAGAACACCATCTTTGCCGCCAAAAAAGCGCAGCCGGACGGCCAGTTTGTCATTGCCGATCCCGCTCGCGCGCCGTTGCAACCGGGCTCTGCTCAGGTGCTGCTGGTCAACGATCTCAAGGTCAAGACGGAACAGCTGGTCAGCTGGCTGGCCCCCGGTGGCTATCTGCTCTATCTGCAGCCGGGCCCGCGTCATCAGTGGCAACTGCGGGTCAGCCTCAATCCGGTGAGTATGGAACACCCTTTAAGCTGGCCCTCGCTTGCCGGTCTCCGGCTGGTAAGCCAGGAGCGCTGCCAGTTCCCTATCTCTATGGATCAGACCATGCGCGCCTTTATTCTGGAGACAAGCCGTCTCGGCTGGCGCGCCAACGGCGAACAGCGCCATGCCTTTATCCAGCAAGGTCCGGCACAGCTGGAACAGGATTTGCTGATGACACTGTGGCAAAAAGCAAGCTGACCGCCTGACAGGAGCACGGCAAGTGCTCCTGTCCCATTTTCCTCCCGCCACTCTTCTCCCCCTTCGTGATTCGCCTCACAACTTGAGTCATCGACCTTATTGGTCAGGCCAGCTTTAATGTCAAAACAGCCAATAGAGAATAATTCATTGAATTTAATCTCTTTTTAACCTGTCAAAAAACGTCATATCCAGTATCAACAGCGCCCTTCAGCACCAAATTAAACGACGACAGATTCAGGCCCAGTCAAGGTTCAAGCGCCTACCGTGTGGCTATCGGACCCTTTCCGATTTCCATAGAACCGACCACAGGTTCGGAAGTGTTTACATCAGAGGAAATAAGGATATGAAAAAGTCTGCACTGACTATGGCCATCTCCAGCTTGCTGCTGGCCAGTGGCGCCCACGCTGCTACCGTTTACAACCAGAACGACACCAAGCTGGATATCGGTGGCCGTGCCCAGGGTGCCTACTACGGCACTGACAACAACAGCGCCGAAGGAGATCAGAGCTACTTCCGTCTGCACGTTGCTGGCGAGACCAAGATCGCTCCCGAGATGAAGGCATTCGGCTTTGCCGAATACAACCTGCCGACCTCCGGTTCTGACAACGATGAACTGCGTTACGCCTATGCCGGCATCCAGCACGATCGCTTCGGTGCCTTCAGTTATGGCCGTCAGGATGGTCTGTTCACCAAGGCCGTAAACAACTATACCGACGTACTGCCCGAATGGGGTGGTGATGGCCTGGGCAAAGATACCGAAGTATTCGGTACCGGCCGTACCAACGGTCTGGCTCAGTACATCTTCAACTACGAAGGTCTGACTCTGGGTGCCCAGTTCACTGGTAACAATACCCCGCAAAATGCTGGCCGCAGCGCCATTGCCGAGTCCTTCAACGGTAACCTCTACAACGGTGAGAGCTGGAACAGCACTGGTTCCAAAGAGGGCTTTGCCTTCTCTGCCAACTATGACTTCGATATGGGTCTGAGCCTGGGCGCTGCATACAACCAGGCTGGCAAAACTGCCGAACAGGCCCGCTACGCAGCCTTCGGCGGCGAGAAAGATGCCAAGCTGATGGGCTTCGGTGCCAAATATGCTGCAGGCGACCTCTATCTGGCGGCAACCTATTCCCACGGTGAAAACCACCTGTTCGTCAACAACGGCTACGCCGAGAAGATGGATGGTTACGAAGCCGTTGCCCAGTACACCATCGGCAAGTTCAAGCCTTCTCTGGCTTACCTGCGCACTGACGTCAAAGATACTGCCCACGGCATTGACGACACCTACACCGAGTACGTATCCATCGGTGCCTGGTACAACTTTACCGAGAACTTCAACGCCTACGTTGACTACAAGCTGAACCTGCTTGACTCTGTTGATGGCAAGTCCACCAACTCTCTGGGCAAGAACACCGACGACGTTGTTGCTGTCGCCCTGCAGTACAACTTCTAAAAGGTTGACTGTCGGTTATACCCTGTGAAACCAATGTCTACTGTTTGAATTTCTTCCGGCCGCTCTGCGGCCGGTTTTTTATTGCGCGTTTTCAGCACCTTGCATATAACTATCGAGCGGATAGCTGTAATTTCAGCCCGTTGGACAAGCAAGGATGCGCAAAGAGGGGAGCAGGGATGACAGAGTTACTCGGAAAACGATGGGGGCCACTGTGGCCAGTGTTACTGTTGCTGGTAAGCATCGGCTGGAGCGGGAATAGCGCCGCCAGTAGTGAGCGCAACCTCTACCAGCAGCTTGGGCTGGCCAGCAAACTCGACAGACAAACCTTTCAAAAAGCCCTTGTCAGCTATCAAAGCGTACGCAGCAAGCAAAAATCCATCCTGACCATAATTGATTACAGCAAGCCTTCGACTCAGCGCAGGCTGTTCGTCATCGACATGAAACGTCACAAACTGCTTTATCACACCTGGGTAAGCCATGGCCGCAACTCAGGTGAACTAGCCGCAGAGCGCTTTTCCAACCAGCTCAACTCCCGACAAAGCTCCCTCGGCGTCTATCGTACCGCAGAAACCTACTTGGGCAAGCATGGCTACTCCCTGCGGCTGGATGGGCTCAGCCCCGGCAAAAACTGCAATGCCCGCAAACGTGCCATCGTGGTGCATGGCGCCGCCTATGCCAGCCCAAACCATCTGCGCAAATATGACAAACTGGGCCGCAGCTGGGGCTGTCCCGCCCTGCCAAAGGAACAAGCCAGGGCCATCATAGATACCATAAAAGGGGGCAGTGTCATCTACGCCCACGGCTAGCAACGACACCATAAAATACAAGGCCAGCAATCGCTGGCCTTGTTTGTCACGCTCTCACACTAAACGGGACGAGTTATTGGCGCACCACCAGGACCGGGCACGGAGCATGACGCACCACGGATTCGGCAACGCTGCCTACCAGCAGATGGCTGATGCCGGAGCGGCCATGACTCCCCATAACGATCAGTTCAACCTCGTCTTCCTTGGCCTGGATAATGATTTCATCCGCCGCCCTGCCAAAGCGAATATCAAACGTCGCCGGGATAGGCAGGGTTGCAATCAGCTCTTTGAGTTGGGCTCTGGCCTGACGCTCCATTTCGTGAGTGATCTCAACGGCTGTCATATGAAGAATTTTGTAACTGTCAAAGCCGTGCAGTTGGTCTACGACATGGATCAGCTTGAGCTGGGCCTCATGGCTCTGCGCCATGAAGACGGCATAGTCGAGTACCGCACGGGACATTTGGGAAAAATCGACAGGACAAAGCAGAGTTTTGATCGATGGCATAATGCAGTCTCCTCTACTGATTGGGGTACTATTGAATCTTGAGATCATCATAACCATCAGATTGAAAATAACTCTCGACCCTGTCGCAAAATGAACATCAGGGATTTTTTCTGTACGCCGTCGCCATCAATGCCATGGTATAAAGTAGGGTATCAGTGTTTTTCCCTCTGCCCCAACGAGGCCAGCTCTGACCATGCTACGCATCTGTCTGTTGCTCTGTTGTCTGTTCACTGCGGCGAATTGCCGGGCAGAGTCTATTGACGTTTATTGCGATGATTGGCCCGGTTTTTGTCAAAAGGATGGCAAAGGCCTCTATCTGGATCTGGTGCGAGCCATCTACCAGCCTCACGGCTATCAGGTAACCCCCCATATTGTGCCCTATAAGCGCGCTCTCGCTGTCATTGCAAAAAAAGGGGGAGATATCGCCATGGGGGTATATCGCGATGAAGTCTCCGGCGTCCAGCAATCTCGCTATCCGGCATCAGCGGATGACCTGACCGTGTTCATGCTCAAGAAATGGCAACCCCAGTGGCAAGGGGAGAAAAGTCTGGAAGGGCAAACCGTGATATGGCGGCGGGGCTGGGCATTCGACAAGTACATTGCGGTCACCATGCAGTGGCATGAAATTGACAGCGATGAGCTGGCCCTGCAACTGCTTGGTAAAGAGCGATATCGCTATTACCTCACTGCCGGCGTGCTCTATGTGGATGAGGCTATCCCTCCCGAGCTGCATCGCGTCTTCCTGCGCTGGATCCCGACCTATCCCATTTTTGCCGATACCCAGCAAGGCAACCGGATGTTACAGCTCTGGGATAAGGGAATGATTGAGTTGATCCGCAGCGGGGGTCTGGCAGAGATCTATAAGCACTATCAGCTCTATGACTACTATCAGGGTTTTATCGAAGAACTGGAACAGAAAGTGGCTGCCAGTCCTGCAGACTGAATGATAACGTTGCGCTAATTACTCTCCCCTCATTCCCTTGGCCAAGCGGTCGTAGAGGATCACATTGACCGAGGCCGCCAGATTCATACAGCCACTGGTCGGTACATAGACCACATCTTTCACCGCGCCATAGAGCTTGGGATCCAGGGTGCCATCCTCCGGTCCGAAGATATAGAAGGCACGCTCCGGATGAACATAGTCTGGGAGTGGCGTAGCGCCGTCGATCAGATCGACCACCACGGGCACGCATCCCTGCGGGATAAACGCCATCAGATCATCCACCCCGAGCAGCGGGATCTTCTCCACCATCTGCTTGGTATCAGTGGCAAAGCGGCGCGCCAGCTCGAAACGGTTGCCGGTGTAGTAGACCTCGTCTACCCCGTAACAACCCGCAGCCCGCATCACAGAGCCGACATTTTCCGGAGACTTGGGATTGACCAGCCCCACACAGCAGAATGTACTCTTTTCCATCATCTCTCCTCATCTTGCGGCGGCCATTATAAGCCGCTGCGGAGTCATCGACCCGTTAAAAGTACCTCGCCAGGCTCAACGATTCGTCGCCCCATCACGGATGTCGATTTTTTGTGCGCAAGCCGACAAATTTTGTACAAGCCGATAGCCAGCAAACGTTTCCCAGCAATAATGGACAAACGTTTGTAAATGGATGTTTGTCTATGACTGAGCGTGAACAAGAGATCCTAGCCCTGCTGCGTCAGGATCCCATGATTGCCCAGCAGGAGCTGGCCGATCGCCTCGGCATCAGCCGCTCTGCGCTGGCCAGCCACATCTCAAGCCTGATCCGGCAGGGGTATGTGCAAGGCAGAGGCTATGTGTTGCGAGAGGGTCCCTACGTAGTGGTGATCGGCGGTGCCAATATGGATATTTGCGGCACCAGCCACGACAACCTGCTGCTCGGCGACTCCAACCCGGGCAAGGTGCGCACCTCGGCCGGTGGTGTCGGCCGCAATATCGCCGAGAATCTGGCGCGGCTCGGCAGTGATACCCGGCTGCTGACTGCAGTCGGCAACGACCAGTATGGTCATCATCTGCTGGAGGTAAGCCAGCGGGCCGGCGTCGATGTGCGCCAGACTCTGGTGCTCGATGGCCACACCACCTCCTGTTATCTCAGCCTGCATGATGGCAGCGGCGAAATGAGCTGCGCCATCAACGACATGGCCATCATAGAGCAGCTCACTCCTGCCCGCCTGACCCCACTCGGTGGCTTTCTCGGCGGTGCCCGGCTCTGGGTGCTCGACACCAATCTGGCCATCCACACCCTCGACTGGCTGTTTGAACGGCAAGGTGATCACGCCATCTTTGTCGATACCGTTTCGGTGGCCAAGGTGGAGAAGATCCGCCCCTGGCTCGGCAAGATCCACACCCTCAAACCCAATCGCAGCGAAGCCGAGCAGCTGTGCGGCATGACCATCGCCGGGCCCGAAACCTGGCCCATGGTGGCCGCCTGGTTCCACCGCGCCGGGGTCAAGCGGCTGTTCCTCAGTCTGGGTGAACAGGGGATCTTCTACAGCGATGGCGAGCAGCAGGGCCACCTGCCGGTGCTGGGCAGTCCGGTACTCAACGTCACCGGCGGCGGGGACGCCTTTATGGCTGGCCTCGCCCACGCCTGGCTGCAAGAGCTCGACATTGCCCAGACCACCCGCTTTGCCCTGGGCTGCGCCGCCCTCACCGTCAATTGTTCCGATACCGTTTTTTCCGGTCTGAGCAAGACCGCCGTTGACCGCATACTGGAGGAGTACTCATGCTGAACGCTTACCTCGATATCCAACCGGAAGTCGCTGCCGCGCTGGCTGCCGGCAAACCGGTGGTCGCCCTCGAATCCACCATCATCTCCCATGGCATGCCCTATCCGCAGAACGTGGAGACGGCCCGTCAGGTGGAGCAGGTGGTGCGCGATAACGGCGCCATTCCGGCGACCATCGCCATTCTCGACGGCCGCCTCAAGGTGGGTCTGGATGCAGGTGCGCTGGAAGCGCTCGGCCGGGCAGGCCACAGCGTGACCAAGTGCAGCCGCCGCGACATTCCGTTCGTACTGGCGCGCAAGGGTATGGGGGCCACCACGGTCGCCTCGACCATGATCATCGCCGCCATGGCGGGGATCCGGGTCTTTGCCACCGGCGGCATTGGCGGGGTACATCGCGGGGCGCAGGAGACCTTCGATATCTCCGCCGATCTGCAGGAGTTGGCACAAACGCCGGTGGCCGTAGTCTGTGCAGGGGCCAAATCAATTCTCGATATCGGCCTGACGCTGGAGTATCTGGAGACCCAGGGGGTGCCGGTGATCGGCTATCAAACCGAAGAGTTGCCCGCCTTCTACACCCGCGAGAGCGGCTTCAAGGTCGATTATCGCCTCGATACCCCGGCGGCCATCGCCGAGGCGCTGCGCCTCAAGTGGGAGCTGGGGCTGGCGGGCGGCGCCGTGGTGGCCAACCCCATCCCGACCGCACACGCCATGCCGAAAGCTGATATCGACGCAGCCATTGCCCAAGCGCTGCGTGAAGCGGATGAGCAGGGGATCAAGGGCAAAGCGTCAACCCCCTTCCTGCTGGCCCGCGTCTGCGAGCTGACCGGCGGCAACTCACTGGCGGCCAACATTCAGCTGGTACTGAACAACGCGGCCCTCGGCGCCCGCATCGCCGCCGCGCTGTAATTGCACACCGATACCTCGCCATGTAAAAGAGGGCCTCGCGGCCCTCTTTGTTGTTTTTGCTATCTGCAGCGCTATTGCAACGCTGTGTTATTGCAGTACCACGCGCCCATTGAGGGGCTGCACCGGCCGGTTGTTGGGGTGGTGCATCACCGCCTTGAAGGCGTCGATCTGGGCCTGACTGACCTCGACCGGCTGCTTCATCACCAGCCAGCGCACTCCTTCCGAGCAGGGAGGCGTAGTAAGGGAACCGCTGAAGCGGTAGTAGTCACGACTCTCGGGCAGCAGTTGCTCAGCAGAGAGTGGCGCTTTGAGGGGGTGGATCTCGCCCACCTTGGCCGGTAGTTCACCCCAGGCTGCCGCCAGTGCAGGATTGGCCTTGCCAGCCTCGAACATCACCGCCACCACGGCGATCTCTCCCTTGTCACTGGCGTGCACCAGATGCCCTTCCAGCGGATAGGATTTGCCCTCGATGAGGTTTTCACTCGGGGCGTGGAAGTGGAACTGCTTGAGTTCAAACCTGGTGCCATCGAGTTGCAAGGTGCTACCCGGAGCATAACCGACCTGCACGGTATGACCGTTGTTGACCACTGTGTTGCCACCCGCCAGATAGTGGAGTACCAGCGGGGCCAGTTTGGCCTCGACCAATCCGTTCAGGTTAACCGGTGATTGATTGCTGCCCGCACACTGACCAAACTCCGGGGTCAGCTTGGCCCAGTGGGCAGGCCCAGCCTCACCGCTATATTCCCAATGGGGGGTGGCAGCAAACACGACAGGGCACAGCAACAGGGAGCTGACCAACAGAGACTTTCTCATCATACATCCTTATCTTGATTGAAAAGCACAACCCTCCCCTCCCCCTGATAGTAGGGCATGCAGAGATGGCATATCTGATACGCGGGATACAGAGCGGTAGAGCGACTTTCTAATGGTAATGAGCACGGGCTGGTCAATCGATTTGACAGCCACTCAATACAGAGTCGTTTGGCAAGTATATGGTGAGGGATCGGCAGAAACAGTGAAAGAGGGGGAAATTAATCAGCCGGCTATCCACTCATCGTCTGGCAGGCGCGGGGCAAGGTTCAGGGTGTCACGCTTTCATAACAACCATCGCGAGAATCCGGGCTCCCGCGATGGTTGACGATAACGGCAATTAACGGTCGCGATTCAAGGCGATCAGACGATCAAGAATCGCTTCACCATCGGCGCGCAAACCGTTGTGCTCATACTCATTGGTGATCCAGGCGCGACTGTTGCCAAGGCCACGGAGGGTTTCGCGGCTGTAGTCAAACTCCACATACATATCCTCGGCATAGACGGCGCAGGCTACCGGCACCTTGTTGCGGGCCAGCTGGGCCGGATTATAGAGCGCCCCCCAGTCCGCCTTGTTGGCCAGCAGATGGGCCGCCTCTTTCAGGGGCAGCAACTCGCGGAACTGCTCGAACATCCAGGGGTAAACCATCTCGCCGGTGAAGGCGAAATCCTTGCCAGGCGCCCAGTTCACCGCAGGAAACTCCCCTCTGACCCGATCCGCCGCCCAGCGAGTCGCCTCCCCTTCGGCGTAGATAGCCTCGTGCAGGATGGCAAACAGCGGGTTGGTATTGAATGGCTGCATGCTCTGCACCTGATAGAGAAAGGCCGGGCTCAGCTTGTCGCCGATAAAGGCCTCTTCCAGCAGGTAATAAAGCTCCTCGAAAGCACCCGTAGCACCGAGATCCAGCCCTTGCTGCTGGAACTGCTCCACCGTCAGGCGCTGGCCGTTGGGCAGCCGCACATCGTGCTGGTGCAGATGGTTAGCCAACCGGTTGGCAATCCCCTGAGCGTGGGGGAAGCGGGCGAAGAAGGCTCGGTTCTTGTCAGCCACCCGCTGATAGGTGGCGCGGTAAACCTCCTCGGCGCTGCGGCCAATCGGCGCGATGCCGCCGGTGATATAAACCTCCCGCAGGCTATCGGGGAAGAGCGAGAGATAGGTCAAGCAGCAAAAACCACCAAAGCTTTGCCCCAGCAGGCTCCAGCGATGCTTGGGACTGAGCTCCTGCCGGATGAACTCGGCATCTTGCACTATGCTGTCGGCGCGAAAATGGCCGAGATACTCCGCCTGCTCGGTCGGGGTCATTTTGGCCAGACTATGCCCGTGGATGGGGCTCGACATCCCGGTACCACGCTGATCCAGCAGCAGCACTCTGAACTCCTGCAACGCCCGCTTGAGCCAGCCACTGTTGGCCGTCGGACGCGGCGCGCCGAAACCGGGACCACCCTGCAAAAAGAGCAGCCAGGGGAGCTTGTCATCGAGTTTGTCTTTGCGGCAGAGGGTGCGGGCAAACAGGGTAATGCTGTCACCATCCGGCTCATCATGATCGAGGGGAACGGTAAAAAAGTGCGGCTCGCAATGAATGCCGTCCAGTACATAGCTCAAGGGGCTGTTCATCTGGGGTCTCTCCGTCAGGATGGGAACATCATTGACCCCATCATAGCCCCGCCCAGCCACAGGGTCACTCCGGTTTTCCAAAATGTTAACAATGGCTTAAAGGTCGAAACATCACCAGACAAGCCGCTCTTCAACGGTGCTGAATTAATTGTTTTGCGGGGGAGATTGACGCCATGGCGCCATTCAACAAAGATGGCTCGCCTGCACAGGAGTGCAGCCATTCAGGCCGACAAAATAGATAAGGGAATGTGATGAAACCGAAGTGGATCAGGGCCAGAAAAAGAGAGAAGAAGCCATGCCCTGGCAGCATGCTGCAGACCGGAATGCTGCTGTTCAGTGCCACCTGTGGCGCAACGCTCTTTTTGGCAGCATGCAACAGCAACTAGAAATGAAAAAGCCCGCTCGATTGAGCGGGCTTTTC
This sequence comes from Aeromonas sp. 602200, assembly GCF_049173895.1. Taxonomy (NCBI): domain Bacteria; kingdom Pseudomonadati; phylum Pseudomonadota; class Gammaproteobacteria; order Aeromonadales; family Aeromonadaceae; genus Aeromonas; species Aeromonas sp. 602200. The sequence goes on along the minus strand of NZ_JAAKSL010000004.1, from coordinate 9,100 downwards.
GAATTTGGCTCCTCCTACTGGACTTGAACCAGTGACATACGGATTAACAGTCCGCCGTTCTACCGACTGAACTAAGGAGGAATTGTGGTGCCCAGAGACGGAATCGAACCGCCGACACGGGGATTTTCAATCCCCTGCTCTACCGACTGAGCTATCTGGGCAACGGCGCGCATTAAACCCTTTCCAGCGCAGGGTGTCAACCATGATGGCACGATAAAAAGCACGTTCGCTCAACAACTGAACGCAATGAACGGTTATTAGCCGTTTCGGAGCAGAAATCTGCCTAACCGTGACCCGCCTCATATATGAATGATCACCAAACCGCGGGAAATCACGGCCTCTATAGCTTTGCCACATTGAGCCGAATCCACTCTGCGAGTATGCTTTGCCGCAATGATACCGCCTGGAGGCAACATGAGTCTGAATATGCAAGAGTGGCGTGAAGAGACCACCGAGATCGTCAACGAACTGCTGGCCGATGGCAGCAATCCCGATGCGGATTACGACATCGAGCACCACTTCGCCTGCCAGGATTTCGACCGTCTGGAAAAAGCAGCGGTTGACCTGTTCAAGGCCGGTTTTGAAGTGACCGATGCCGAAGAGATGGAACTGGATGACGGCGCCACCATCTTCTGCTTCGATGCCACCATCGAGTGCAAGCTGGATGTCGAAGCCATCGTTGCCGATATCGCCAAGATGCTGCCCATCCTGGAAAAATATGGGGTGGACTACGATGGCTGGGGCACCTACTTCCAGGATTGATCCTGCCCCCATCGTAAAACAACAAGGCCACCTTGCGGTGGCCTTGTTGTTTCTGGCGATCTCTCACGCCAGATAGCTGGCAGCGAACTCCGCCGGCGGCAGGGGGCGACTGAACAGATAGCCCTGGAGCCGATCACACCCCGCCTCGGTCAGCCACAACTGCTGCTCGGGTGTCTCTACCCCTTCGGCAGTGATCCGGATCCCCAGCTCATGGCCCAACCCGATAACTGACCGCACGATAGCTGTGGTCGCGCTATTGCTGGCGAGTCCCTGAGTGAAGCTGCGATCCAGCTTGAGGGTCGCCACCTGCAAACGCGGCAGATAGGCCAGCGAGCAGTAACCGGTACCAAAGTCGTCGATGGCCAACTGAAAACCGGCGGCGATCAGGTTGTCGAGGTTGGTCTCAATCTCGTCGGCATTCTCCATCAGTACCCCTTCGGTGATCTCCAGCTCCAGCTGACTAGCCTTGAGACCATGGCGAGCGATGCAGGCAGAGACCCGTTCACAGAGCGCCGGATCACGGAACTGCAGCGGCGAGAGGTTGATGGAGAGCACCATATCCGGCTGCGCAGTTTGCCACTGCGCCAGCTGGGCACACCCCTGCTCCAGCATTAACTGGCCAAGCTGACCGATGATCCCCATCTCTTCCGCCAACGGAATAAACTCGTCGGGGGAGATCATCCCAAGCTCAGGATGGGGCCAGCGACAGAGCAGCTCGGCGCCATGCAGCCGGTGAGTGCGGGTACAGATGATGGGCTGATAGACGGCAACCAGCTGGGCGGACTTGATGGCGAGCGGCAACTGGGCGGCGATCAACTGACGCCGCTTGAGCCGGGCATGCAGCTCGGGATCAAACAGGGTGCAGTACTGCTGCTGCCGTTTGCCCTGCGCCAGCGCAGCCTCGGCATGACTGAGCAACCGCTCGGCATCGCTTGCCCGCCCCTGGGCCAGCCCCAGAAACACCGGGATCTGGATGCGGTGATCTTCCACCTGATAGTGCTCCATCAACTGCTGCTGCAGATGCTGGCTCCACCCCTGCAATGGCTCGTTGAAGTCCGGCAGCAGCAGGCTAAAGTCATCGGCAGCGACCCGACAGAGCAGGGAACGCGGCGGTACCAGCTGCTGCAACCGCTTGGCCACCTGGCTCAGCAGGCGATCGGCAATCCGGATCCCGAAGCGATCGTTGATTTCACGAAAATGGTGCAGATCGACCAGCACCAATGTGGCACTGCGTCCCCCAAGATGGCGGCTGGTCTGCAAGAACCGGGAGAGTTTGAGCAACCCGGTCAGACTGTCGTAGTGCTGCTCCTGCTGCAACTGCGCCTGAGTGGTGCGCAGGCCGGTGATGTCACGCCCCAGCGTCAGGATCCCGAGGGAGTGGCCGTCACCATCGGGGACATCGACCCGGGTGATCTCCATGTGTCGCCCCTGCCCGCTGGCATCCAGCAGACAGCACTCGCCATGCCCCATCCCCTGCGGCGCCGCCAACCGGAACGGCAGCTGCTGACCCAGCACCTCATCCGCCCCTTGGCCGATAAAGTCGAGAAACGCCTGATTGCACTCCAGCAACACCCCGTTGTGATCATCAAAACGGATCAGGTCCGGAATGGCATCGAGCAGAAAACGCTGCAACAACTGCTGCTGTTTGACCGTTTGTTCCAGGCTCTTGCGCTGGGCAATCTCATTAACCACCCCGAATACTGCGCACGCTTCCCCCTGCGGGGTGTAAAGAGGCACCTTGTGCACCTCCATCCAGCAGGTATCTCCACCCCGGTTGCAATGGAGCTGCTGATACAGCATCGGCACGCCTCCGGCAAGCAGCTGCTCATCCTCACTGCGAAAGAGATCGCCCCAGGGCATATCTGCATCTGTCTTGCCGACAACCTCGGCAGGCGACTCCAGCTTGGCTTCACGGGCGAACTCACGATTGGCGAACAGGTAACGCCCATGACTATCCCGACAGAAGATACTCATTGGCAATTGGTCGATGATCTGCTGCAGCAGATCCGGGGTGAGCATGTTGGTCACAGGGGTGCTTATGGAGGAATTTCGAGCAAATCTATGATAGCAAACCAATTTTGTAAAGCACCCCGATCACCCCCCCATAACATCGAACGCTGGATGGTTGCTGACAGAGATTGTCGCTCCGGCGATAATAGGCGCCGGTTGGCCAATGGCCTGGTGATATGGATGAGAGAAACAAGATGAAAAAGATGATGGGGAGCGCATTGGCGCTGCTGCTGGTTGGTTGTGCTGGTGACAATAACGGCGGTGAGGAGTATCGCTACAACCCGCCAATTGCCAAGGCAACCAACAACACTCAGGAGATGGCGATCCCGGTGGATCTGGTGTGGGCTCGCGCCGAGAAGTGGTTCACCGATCACGGCCTCACCATCGAAAACAGCCAGCGTGGCTCCGGCCTGATGACCGCCAACGTCAACCAGTCAACCGACGGGCTGGAGTGGCTGGACTGCGGCACCATGGGTTCCAAAGTTGCACTGGGCAACCCGAACCTGCAGATCAACCTGATCATCACCCAGAGCGGCAACAGCAGCGTGGCAACCGTCAACGTCAAGGGCAACACCGAACTGTTCTTCGTTGAATCCTCAGGCGAACGCGTACCGGCCCCGTCCATCAAGCCGGTCTGCGTTTCCCGCGGCACCCTTGAGCAGAGCCTGTTTGCCACACTCGGCAACTAATTTCGCCTCCCTGCCAAGATAAAAAAAGCGGCAGATTGCTCTGCCGCTTTTTTACTGTCCCGAGTTGGGCTTACTTGTCGATATCGAGCATGTTGTTGGTCAACATGTAATCGATCACTTGGTTGGCAGTAGTACCTGCCCCCCCCGTCAGACTATCGAAAGTATGGTTCATCAGCACTATTTCCTGAGTCACCGACGCAGTACTGCTCTCCTTGAACTGTAGATGTACCCCTTCATTGTCCTGGAACACCGACAGCAGGCTCTTCAGATCGTTCTGGTTACGAGAACCGTCGTGATCCAACAGGTCGCTCAGATCCAGCTTGTCACCTTCCGCCTTGGAGAAGTCGACCACGTAATCCTTGGCAACGCTGCCTGCGGCGGTATCGCCCTGCAGCCAGGTGAAGGTATCGGCACCGCTATCCCCCTTGAGAATGTCATTGCCAAGCCCGCCAACCAGGATGTCATTGCCCAGACCACCGATCAGGTTATCGTCGCCAATACCACCAAACAGGGTATCGTTGCCGCTGCCACCGTACAGGGTATCGTTGCCGCTCTCGCCATACAGGGTGTCGTTGCCGGCACCACCGAACAGGATGTCGTTGCCGGCACCACCGAACAGGAAGTCATCGCCACCCTGACCGAACAGGATGTCGTTGCCATCCCCGCCAATCAGCACGTCCGCCTTGTCATTGCTGGAGGACTGATCGAACTCGCTGGCATGGTCCGTGATGTAGTCATGGACCTGGGCATCGGTCACCGAGCCTGCGCCCAGCTTGCCGGCCACATACTGCTTGATGGCCGCGTAGCCTTCACCGTTGATACCGGCGAAGTGGATGGCATCCCCGAACAGGATGTCGTCGCCAGCACCGCCGTCGATCCGGTCACTGCCCGGCAGGTTATTCACCGAGGTGCCCAAGATGGCGTTGGCTAGATCGTTGGCTGACACGTTGGACTGCACAATCTGATCACTGTCGAACAGCTTCAGGGTATCGATGGAGACGTTGCTGCCGATGCCGATCGCTTCCAGCGTCACGTTATTGGCCAACAGAAGTGGCAGAACAGCCAGAGCGTTTTGCAATGCCCAGTAGTTGCTGTCATAGGAGGTGGAGATCTCGAAGGTACCATCCCCCTGTGCCTTCAAGGTCCCGATGGTGGTCGAGCTCCACTTGTTATTGCTGTTTTGCGACCACTGTTGAACCCTGCCACTAGCATCGATCAGCACCCTGTTGGTACCACCTATGTTGGCGTAGAAGGCCTCCCCTGCCACATAGTTGTTGACGTTGACAAACGAATCGAGACGTTCGTTGGTCTTCGTATTCACGATAGGGTTGGTCTGTTCATAGTCGTAATAGGTGTTTGGTGCCCCATCGGTAATGAAGTACGCCAAGTTCTTCGCGTTGGTGTTGTTCTTGGCGGTGCCGCTGTTGAACCAGTTGGAGGTAGTCTTGAGCGCATCCTCGTAGTTGGTCGCCCCACCGTTCCAGTTACTGCCGTCCATGCTGTCGAGCACGGCCTGCAACTTGGTCAGTACATTGGGGTCCTTAAAGTCCACGCTGATGGACTTGTTGGCCTGACTGTCGAAGTCCACCAGGAAGATATTGACCTTGCCTGCCCCCTCAGTACCGGCACTGGTCTTGAGGGTTGCAAACACCTGTGCCAACTGGCTCTTGATGGTGTTCATGGCGCTGGTGCCGATACTGCCCGAGCTGTCGACCATAAAGGCGATGTTGTAGTTCTGGCCCGGCAGTACCACGCTGCCATCCAGATCCCCGACCACGATATTGTGCTCGTTGCCATAGGTGCGGTTCTGATCGCCCGGCTCCCCTTCGGTGGAAAGGAAGTAGCTCATGCGGATCGAATCCTGATCCGATGCACTGCTGGTCTGATCGGTCGCCACTTCCTTGGCAATGGCTTCTACCTTGAGGTCGAACTGGCCGGCACTGCTGCCCGGCACCCGCAGGGTCAGACCGGTCAGTTTGACGTCCAACGCGCTCTGGTTCCACAGACCGGTCAGCGTCAGCGTGCCATCGGCCCCCACGGTGCCGAGCACGGTGGAGCCCTGATAGAGGGTCGACCCCGTCGGCATGCCGGTCAGCACCAGGCTGTCGAACTGCTCGCTACCATCACGGTCGGTCAGGGAAGCAGTGATCTCGAGCGGGTAATCCACCACACTCGGCTGTACCGCCGTCAGGGTGCCGTCGGTCTGGTTGAACTGGTAAATGCCGTCATCAAACTGCACCAACTCGATGTCGTAGAGCGACTTGCTGATGGTGACGCCGTTCTCCTTCACCAGGAAGTTGAAACCGCCGTCACTTCTGCGCTCGATGACATAGTTGGCACGCGAGCCCATCAGTACGGCCAGGTCGGTACCGGCGCCGCCAAACAGGGTGTCGCCACCCAATCCGGCCACCAGGATATCGTTGCCGGTACCGCCGTCGAGGGTGTCACCTGAGGTGGAGTTGCCACCGACCAGCACGTCATTGCCAGCACCGCCGACGAAGTAATCGCCGCCGCCCTTCACGCTGACGATATAGTCATTGCCGTTGCCGCCCACCACTTGATCCTGACTGGTGGTGCTGTCGGTCAGACTATTGGTGATGCCAAAGTTGCCCTTGTTGAAGTTGCTGCTCTGGAACGCCCCGGTGGAGATGCCGGACGACGGGTACTGGGTATAAAGCGGGACGCCGTTGCCGGTCAGGCTGATGTCGACCACCGGCTTGTCCGCGACCGCCGTGATATCGATCACCAGCTTGCCTGAGTTACTCAGGTTGGCACCATCGCTGATCTGGTAACCCAGAGTGGCGTAGTCCCCTTGCTGGTTGCCCGTCGTCGTACCGCCACCATTGAGGGCATTGCTGCTGGATTCATTGAGACTAGGCACAAAGCGCAGATGGCCGCTGTCGATATCGGCGTAGGAGACAAGATCCCCCACCTTCACTGCAATCCACTGGCCAGCAGCGTTCAGGTATTCCAGCTTGCCGCTCAGCGGCAGGGTGTTGATCTGCACGCTCAGGTCAGAAACGGCCTGATCATCGCTGGCACCAAACTGGGCCCACTTCAGCACCAGTGGCGCGTCCTCCTTGCCGGCACTGTAGCCACCCGTGGTCACCGGCGCCCGATCGTTGTCCACTATGGTGCCGGTCCCGCTCTGCCCACCGATGGTCACCGAGAGGGTCTCGTTCGTTTCGACCAAGCGATCGTTCACCGTCGGGATGGTCACAGTAAAGTCCGACACGCCGGCTGGTACCGTGATCTTGCCGGTAGTGCTGTTATAGGTCACACCATTGCTGAACTGGGCATTGCCCCAATCCTGGTTGGAGGCGGGGTTGTTGCCCGAACCACGAATGGCGAAATCGTATTCAGTCGCTTCCTGGGTTGCATCTGACAGGGTGACTTTGTGCAGCAGATTGCCCCCTTCGGTTACGCTCTCGCTGGAGACTCCCTGAACCAGCGGCGTGAAGAGAGGCTTGGTTGCAAAGGAGCCAATGCTGGCGTCGCCGTCACCATCCACCACCCGGACCTGGAAGTCGATGTCGCCATCACCCAGAGGTTTGGACATGCGCTGATACTGGAAGAACTCCCACTTGCCTGTGGCCGGCGTAAACTCCAGCTTGAAGATGAGGTTGCCGTCCGCATCCTTCCCGACCAAGGTATTGGCGCCGCTGGCGGTGATGGCGATGGCAGAACCGGAAGCCGTTCGCAGACCATTTTCGAAGGTTGCCGGGTCCATTACCAGCCCGATGGAGCCCTTGCCATCCGCCCCCCACTGCGGGGTCACGGTGCCAGAACCATAGGCGATTGCCTGCGCCGTGTTGGAACCGAGGAACTCGATGCTCTGTACGGTGAAGTCGCTGTTGTCGGAGGTATTGGTGCTGCCGTTGTTGGTCGCCTTGATCACCATGGTATCAAAGCCACCCTGCTGCACCTGGAAGTTCTGGTTGAACTCCCCACCCGATGCGTTGGAGTTGAATACCAGGGTACTGATCAGTACACCACCGCGATAGAACTCCACGACCCCGCTCTCCAGCTCGCCGCCAAACATCTTGCTGAACTTGATGTTGGCGCCGTAGGCAACCTTGCCCGCATCCAGCCTGACGATCAGCTGCTCGGAGGCGGACGATCCGTCGGCAAAGTGACGGAAGTCAATCTCGTTGGCGAGGTTGTGGTAAGGCGCAGCTCCGCTGGCCACCCCCAGCCCCGAGCTGGAACCGTTGACCACCGCCGTTACCAGTGAGGAGTCTGTTGCCGACTTGAAGCCCAGGGCGCTGATAGTAAAGCCCGCCATGTTCAGAGTGCTCTGGTTGCCACTGTACTTGGTCAGGTCAAAGAGCCCGGTCAGCACGTTCGGAATATCGGTCTTCACCACGGAAACGGCATCGCTGTTGTCGGCAATGGGGGAGTCGTCCTCAACGCTGACATCCAGCTTGTCCTTGGTGACGCCGCTGCCATCGGAGACCTCCACATCCAGCTGGAACGACAACTTGTCTTCCGAGGTCGTATCCCCGTGGTCGAGGGGACCTTTGAGGGTCACGTCATAGGTCCACTCACCCTTTCCACTGGCATTGGGTGCCGTCAGCTTGACCTCGACCACAGCCTTGTAATCGGCGCCGCCAATCACCCCTGTGTAGCCAACCAGCGTCTTGCTGCCCCCATCCCAGCTCCACTGGACCTTTGCCCCACCGGACGTCAGCCCGGCCGGTCCATTCAGGGAAATGTTGAGTGTGCTGCTGTCGATGTCGCCCACCGAGAGGGTACCGGACGCCTTGATGGCATTGGTGGTATCCGGATTGCCGACCGTGTCGGCAATGCCGTTTGCCAACCCCTCTTCAGAGACGACAACCCCGTTGGAGATGGTCAGCGTCGGCAGATCGTTGACCGCATCCACCTTGATGGTCACGGTTGCGGGACTCGCATCCACGGCGCCGTCGTTGTCTACCGCCGCATAGTTGAAGCTGGTGTTGCCGTTCCAGTTCGTATTCGGTGTGAAGGTGAGGTTGCCGGCGTCCGCCACCGCAATGCTCTGATCCACTGTCACCGCAACCCCGTTCAGATAGAGGATGCCGTTGGCAGGCAGGCTCTTGATGGTGAAACTCACCACGTTGCCATCAATGTCGCTGCCACTGAGGGTCGGAATGGCGATGCTGGCTGCATCTTCCTGGCCGTTTGCCTGCTTGTTCGCCGTCTCCGGCGCTTCATTCAGGATCTGCGCGTTGTCGCTGCCCGGCAGTGAGACGTTGCCCGCCTTGTCGGTCTGGGTCGCAGTCACCGTCAGCGACTTGCCGTTGGCCGGGGTCGTTTCCGTCCAGCTGATGGTGCCGTTCTGATAGCCGTAGCTCTTGCCATTGCTTGCCAGCAGGGTGCCATCGGCCTTGAGCGTCAATTGGACAGTGCTGTTCACCCCACCATTGTTGATGGTCAGCGTCACCTTGCCGCCCGCAACCAAGTCAGCATGATTGACCTCTGCCCGAACCTGGATCTGATCATTGCCAATCTCGCCCTTGGTCAGCATTTGGTCATTATTGGTGTCATCAACGATGGTCACGGTCGGTGCTGAGGAAGCTACGCTGTCCAGGATCGCCTCTTCCTTGTCGCTCGCCGGGTTGCCCGCCTGGTCGGTCACGTCCGCCTTCACGGTGAAC